>NZ_JBFBMQ010000010.1:0-114603 GCF_040687115.1 Microbacterium sp. NPDC076895 | reverse complement strand
CGACGTTCCTCCGCGACATCACCGAATGGGGCTGGGACGCAGCGCCACCTCGGAAGGTGCTGTTCCGCGACGACATCCCCAAGCTCCCGCAGGTGCTGCCCCGCTACCTCCCCATCGATGCCGACCGGCGACTCACCGCCGCTTTGACCGAGCATCCCGACAACGAGCTGGCCGCACTGGCGCTGCGGCTGCAACGCGCTTGCGGGCTGCGGATCGGGGAACTGCTCGACCTCGAGCTGGACTGCGTTCACGAGCTCGATGGGAACGGGGCATGGCTGAAGGTCCCGCTCGGCAAGCTCGCCACCGAACGCATGGTCCCTCTCGATCCTGAGACTCTCGAGGTGATCGACCGGGTCACCCAGATCCGCTCCCACGGCAGACCACTCCCGCACCCCCGCTACCGGCGACCCGCGCAGTTCCTGTTCACCTACCTCGGCCGCAGACTCACCCAGCAAGGCGTCCGCCGCGAACTCGATCACGCCACCGAGGTCGCCGGGCTCGGGCACGTCACCTCCCACCAGCTGCGACACACCTACGCGACCGCGCTGGTCAACGCCGGCGTCTCCCTGCAAGCCCTCATGGCCCTCCTCGGCCACCAGTCCGCGGAGATGAGCCTCCGCTACGGGCGCCTGTTCGACCACACCGTCCGCACTGAATACGAACGCGCCCTCGACCTCGCGAAACAGAACACCACCGCCCCCGCTGCCGGAGACACCGGCGGGCGCACCCAGCTGCCGCTCACGGCCATCACCGGCGGACGCGACTGGAAAGACGCCCCGCTGCTGAAGTCCCGCATGGCCGGCGGGTTCTGCCTCCGCGCCCCCGCGCAGGGAGCATGCAGCTACGCGAACATCTGCGAGCACTGCCCGTCCTACCGGTCCGAACCCTCCTCACTGCCGATCCTCGCCGCGCAACGCGTCGACGCCGACGCTCTCGCCCGCGACGCGGAACAACGAGGATGGATCGACGAGGCCGAACGCCACCAGAAGCTCATCGCCCGCCTCGACGCGCTCATCGCCGACACGGAGACACAGACCGGATGACCAGCACCACGCTGAACCAGATCGAACGAGCCTGCGCCGACCTCGCCCGAGACGGCCACCCGATCACGATCGCCGCGGTCGCCGAGCACGCCGGAATCTCCCGGTCCACGATCTACCGCAACCCCGAACTCCGCGCCATCATCGAGCACCACCAGCAGACCGCGCCGGACGGCAACATCACCGCGATCACCGACGAACTCGCAACTCTCCGACAAGCCGTCCATACCCTCGCCGACACCGTCCGCCACCACGACGCGCAACTCCGCCGACTCACCGCCGACTGACCGCATTACCCGGCCAAACCCAGCACCAAGGCCGATTAGCCGGATAAGCCGGGGACAACGCGAGTATGGAGAGCTTCTTCAGTCTCCTCCAGAAGAACGTACTCAACACGAGACGCTGGGACACCCGCGCCGATCTCCGCCTCGCGATGGTCACCTGGATCGAAACGAAGTACAACCGCCGACTATGCGAACCTCATCACCGTCGGATTCGCGATGCTCTCGATCGGCATCGCCGAGTCTGCGATGGATGCCTACGCTGCCGCCGCCCGAAAGAGCAAAGGCGGCGCCCCGTCACAGTCCGAGAACCAGTGGGTGCAGATGGAGACCGGCATGCTGTGGACGCAGCTGCAGGCAGCACGCCTGTTCGCGGAGCGCGTCGCGTGGCTCGCCGACGAGCGTTCCGAGGAGGCCATGCCCGCCGCCGCCGAATCGAAGATGCTCGCGAACGAGGTCGCCAAGCAGGCTGCAGCGGAGGCACTCCGGGTCGGCGGTGGCGGGAGTTTCCTGCTGAGCTCGCCGATTCAGCGGATCTTCCGCGACGCCCAGGCCGGAGCCCTCATGGCGTACTCGGTGCCCCTGGCCCAGCAGGTCGTCGGCGAGGCCGTCCTCACCGCCGACTGACCCGCGGCATGCGTCACGAACTCCTCAATCCTGGCGGCCCTCCCGCCCAGGGCGCTGGTTCCCGGGCTTGGCCGCAGCGGGTGTGAGGAGTTGGCTCCGGGCGGGGTGGCCGCCCCGTCCGGGGCAGCGACAGAGCCACCCGGCGCGCACCAGCGCGGGCCGGCGTCGCCAACTCCTCAAGAACGCCACATCTCCGGCCTCGGTCATGCCGGCTTGGGCCCGTGCCGGTCGGATGTGAGGAGTTAGCCACAGGGCAGGGCGCGCCGGGTGGCGGTGTCGGATGCCGCGGCTAGCCTGATCGCATGGCCAAACGTCCGACCACCGCTGCTCCCTACCGGTGCACCGAGTGCGGCTGGACAACGGTCAAGTGGGTCGGCCGCTGCGGCGAGTGCCAGCAGTGGGGCACGGTGGTCGAAGCCGCCGAACAGACCGGGATCGTGCGGACACTCACCCCCACGGCGCCGAGCGCCGATCGCGCTGCGCAACCGATCACGCGGGTCTCGGCATCCGACGCGCCCCGCCGAACGACAGGCATCGGCGAGTTCGACCGCGTGCTCGGCGGCGGTCTGGTCCCGGGTGCCGCAATCCTGCTCTCCGGCGAGCCCGGCGTCGGCAAGTCGACACTGCTGCTGGATGTCGCGGCGCACTCCGCGGCATCCGGTCACCGCGTTCTTTATGCGAGCGCCGAGGAGTCCGTCGCGCAGGTCAGGCTGCGGGCCTCGCGCACCGGGGCCCTGCACGACGAGCTCTACCTCGCGAGCGAAACCGACCTCGCGACCATTCTCGGCAACGTCGACGACGTGCAGCCGAGCCTCCTGATCGTCGATTCGGTGCAAACCGTTTCGTCGGCGATGCACGAGGGGGCGGCGGGCCATCCGTCGCAGGTGCGTGAGGTGGCGTCGACACTCATCCGGGTCGCGAAGGAACGGGGCCTGCCGGTCATCATCGTGGGGCACGTGACCAAGGACGGCTCGATCGCCGGCCCCCGCATCCTGGAACACCTCGTCGATGTCGTCTGCCACTTCGAGGGCGACCGCCAAAGCTCGCTGCGCTTCGTTCGTGCCCTCAAGAACCGCTTCGGCCCGACAGACGAGGTCGGATGCTTCGACATGACCGGCGACGGCATCCAAGAGGTCGCCGACCCCAGCGCGCTATTCCTCGGGCACGGCGATCCGGTAGCGGGAACCTGCGTCACGATCGCGATGGAAGGGCGCCGGGCCCTTCCCGTCGAAGTGCAGGCGCTCACGATCAAAACCTCGGCACCGAACCCCCGGCGGATCGTCAACGGCGTCGAGGCCTCACGCGTAGCCATGGTTCTCGCGGTGCTCGAACGGCGAGCTGGCGTGATCGTCAGCGACCACGATGTGTACGTGTCGACCGTCGGCGGGGTGCGGCTGGCCGAGCCCGCGGCAGACCTCGCCATTGCGGTCGCCGTTGCCAACGCTGTCAGTGAGACTGCGCTTGCCAAGGGGACCGCAGCGATCGGCGAGCTCAGCCTCGCTGGCGAGATCAGACCCGTGATGCAAGCGGCCCAGCGGCGGGCAGAGGCTGAGCGTCTCGGCTACCGCACGGTCGTGGATGCGGCATCCAAGAATCTGCGCGGCGCACTCGGGGACTTGAGTCTGCATACGGTGCGGCCGGGCCGGCGACCCGGCTCCGAGCGCTCCGACGATGGACCAGGTTTCTAGCTGCCGGCCGGGTTAGTCCTCGATCCGGACCTCGAGGGCGGCAAGCACATCGGCTGGGCTCGCCTGCATCGGATGAGGCCCCGCCAGGTCGAAGAAGACTGTGGTGATCTCGTCGCGGTGCGCCTGTAGAAAGGTCTTGAGGCTTGCCGGCGGCATCAGCGCGACCGCCGGGGGAAGGGTCGCCGGCTTGTTTGCCGCGTCGCTGAACAGAAGGAGAGCAACCTGGCCGGTGTTCGGGTCGCGAAAGGTCCACACCTCACCGACGTCGAGCGGATTGTCGCGCTGCCCCGGCTTCATGAGCGGCACCACTGTCGGACCGTGCCGCAGGGCAAAAGCAACAGCTGCGACATCCTGCGTCTGAAGCGCATCAGCCAATTGCGTGTTGCGGAACTCCAGCGGCTTCGCGCCCTTCTTCCCAGCCATCCTTCCAGGGTAGATGACCCCACCGGCAGGCTCCCGGCGTGCGGTCGGCGTCAGTAGAGGAAGAACTGCTTGGTCTGGTCCGAGGCGATGCCGCCGATCTCCACAGCGAGGTGGTACGACGCACCACCAGCGCCTGCTGACGGGCGCGACTCGGCGTCGCACGTGCTCACGGATGAGCGGGTGCGGTCCCACGTCAGCGGTGTCGCGCTGTCGACTGTCTGGCCAGCCTCCAGCGTCACGATCATGTCACTCGGGTCGGTCTGACAGTCTGTCGAACGCCACCACGTGTCGCTCCCACTGGTGATCGTGAACGACTGCGTCGTGGTTCCGACATTGATCGTGCACGAGGCATCCGAGGTGTTCGTGAGCCGGATCGACAGCTGGGGGTTCTGACCCGAGGCGTACTCGTCCTGGTCGGTGAGTGCCTCAACGGTCACGTCTCCGCGCGTGCACGTCGGGGGCGCGGTCTCCAGGGGGCCGGGGTCGGTGGTCGCCGCAGCCTCGGGTGCTGACGAGTCAGTCGGGGCGGGCGTTGTCGCGGTCGGGGCCGGGCTGACGGATAACGTGCGGGTCGGCTTGGGACCGGCATCCGGCTGCGCCGCGCTCGACCACGGTTGGGCGACGAACAACCAGACAATCGCGGCGATGATCGCGATCAGTGCGAGCAGCACGACGAGGCGCCGCCGACGGTACACGCCCGGGGACGGGCGGCGACGCGGTGGCTGGCTGCTCATGCATCCAGGGTAGGCGCGGGGCCGCGCGACGCCGGATCGGCGCGCCTCAGTCGAAGGTCTTCAGCATCCGCGTGTTGCCAAGGGTGTTGGGCTTCACATGGGCGAGGTCCAGGAACTCGGCGACACCCTCGTCAGGCGAGCGGATGAGCTGTGAGTACACGTCCGGGTCGACGACCTGCTCGCCGATCACCTCGAAACCACGGGCCGAGAAGAACTCCACCTCGAAGGTCAGGCAGAACAGGCGTCGCAGCCCGAGCGCACGCGCGTTCTCTTCCAGACGGTCGACGATCGCTCGGCCGACGCCGTGATGCAGCCACTCGTCAGCGACGATGAGAGTGCGGATCTCGCCGAGGTCGTCCCACATGACGTGCAGCGCACCACACCCGATAAGTCGGCCATCGGCATCCTCGGCAACGGTGAACTGCTGCACCGACTCGAACAGCACCACGAGGTCTTTGCCCAGGAGAACTCGTCGCTGCACCCAGGGTTCGAGGAGAGCCTGGATCGCGCGAACGTCCGCCGTTCGTGCCGGTCGGACGCTGAATTCGGTCATCCCCCCAGCCTAGAGCGCGAACTCTCCAAGGAATCTGCCAGGCGCACCCCCTTCCCTGACTGACCGGCGCGGCGGATGATCGAGGTAGCACCACCGATCGCGCGGTGATGTCAAGCCCCCACCGTTTCGCCCGGTGCGGGTGGACCCTTCAGGAGCAGTTCCCTTCAACGGGAGGATCCACCATGGTCCCCACGACATCCACCCCCACGCCCGCTGCCCCGCCTCGAGCCCCCGCACCGACGTCAGAATCGGTCGTTCTCATCGGTCCCACCACGTACGAAGTGCACCGGGCTGATCGGGTCGTGGGCTACATCGACATCGTCGGCGGGGTCTATGTCGCCCTCGCCGGCCCCCGCTACGACCATGCGGTCGAGGTGCGGCAGTCGATCATCCTCGACACAGCGGTAGCGGCGCTCCTCGCGCCTTCCCTGGCGGCCTGAGGGAACGACGAAGGGGACGGATGCCGAAGCATCCGTCCCCTCTCAGCCTGTGCCGGGATCAGTCCGAGGTGATCGCCAGGTCAGGCGTGATCGAGATGTCGCCGCCCGAGATCACGCCGACCGCGACCTTCTCACCGCGCGGACCGTGCTCGAACAGGAACTGGCCGTTCTCGGCATCCACCTTCACGTGGTCGCCGGGGTTCAGTTCGCCGTGCAGGATCTTCTCGCTCAGCTGGTCCTCAATCTCGTGCTGCATCGCGCGACGCAGCGGGCGAGCACCGAGGGCCGGGTCGAACCCGACCTCGATGAGGCGATCCTTCGCGGCAAGCGACAGCTCGATCGTCATGTCGCGGTCGAGCAGGCGCTCGCCCAGGCGCTTCGTGAACAGGTCCACGATCTGACGCAGTTCGTCCTTATCGAGCTGCGGGAACACGATGATGTCGTCGACGCGGTTCAGGAACTCGGGCTTGAAGTGCCGCTTGAGCTCTTCGTTCACCTTGCCCTTCATCCGGTCGTACGACGTCGCGGTGTCACCCTCGACCTGGAACCCGACCGGGCCGCCGGCGATCGCCTGCGAACCGAGGTTCGTCGTCATGATGATGACGGTGTTCTTGAAGTCCACAACGCGTCCCTGACCATCGGTCAACCGGCCCTCTTCGAGGATCTGCAGGAGCGAGTTGAAGATGTCGGGGTGGGCCTTCTCGATCTCGTCGAACAGCACGACCGAGAACGGCTTGCGACGCACCTTCTCGGTGAGCTGGCCGCCCTCTTCGAAGCCGACGAATCCGGGAGGGGCACCGAACAGACGCGAAACGGTGTGCTTCTCGCCGAACTCACTCATGTCGAGCGAGATCAGGGCACCTTCATCGTCGAACAGGAACTCGGCGAGTGCCTTGGCGAGCTCCGTCTTTCCGACACCGGTCGGACCGGCGAAGATGAACGAGCCGCTCGGACGCTTCGGGTCCTTCAGCCCCGCCCGCTGACGACGGATCGTCTTGGATAGAGCGGCGATCGCCTCTTCCTGGCCGATGACGCGCTGGTGCAGCGCCTTCTCCATGAAGACGAGGCGGCTCGACTCCTCCTCGGTGAGCTTGAAGACGGGGATGCCGGTCGCCTGGGCGAGCACCTCGGCGATCAGGCCCTCGTCGACGACGGCGGGCGACGAAACCTCACCCGAACGCCACTGCTTCTCAAGACGCAGCCGCTCGGCGAGCAGGCTCTTCTCCTCGTCGCGCAAGGATGCAGCCTTCTCGAAGTCCTGGTCCTCGGATGCAGCTTCCTTCTGCTCGCGGACCTTCGCGATCTTCTCGTCGAATTCGCGAAGCTCCGGCGGGCTCGACAGGATGCTCAGGCGCAGGCGTGCTCCAGCCTCATCGATCAGGTCGATGGCCTTGTCGGGCAGGAACCGGTCGCTGATGTAGCGGTCGGCGAGGTTCGCGGCCGCGACAATCGCGCCATCGGTGATCTGCACCTTGTGGTGCGCTTCGTAGCGGTCGCGCAGCCCCTTCAGGATGTTGATCGCGTGGGGCAGGCTCGGCTCGGCAACCTGGATCGGCTGGAAGCGGCGCTCGAGCGCAGCATCCTTCTCGAAGTGCTTGCGGTACTCATCCAGCGTCGTGGCACCGATGGTCTGCAGCTCACCGCGCGCGAGCAGAGGCTTCAGAATGGATGCCGCGTCGATCGCACCCTCGGCAGCACCGGCCCCGACGAGCGTGTGGATCTCGTCGATGAACACGATGATGTCGCCGCGGGTGCGGATCTCCTTCGTGACCTTCTTCAGGCGCTCCTCGAAGTCGCCGCGGTAGCGGGATCCGGCGATGAGCGAGCCGAGGTCCAGCGAGTAGAGCTGCTTGTCCTTCAGCGTCTCGGGGACATCGCCCTTCACGATCGCCTGCGCGAGGCCCTCGACGACGGCGGTCTTGCCGACGCCGGGCTCACCGATCAACACGGGGTTGTTCTTGGAGCGGCGCGACAGGATCTGCATGACCCGCTCGATCTCTTTCTCGCGCCCGATGACGGGGTCGAGCTTGTTGTCGCGCGCGGCCTGCGTGAGGTTGCGACCGAACTGGTCGAGCACCTGCGATCCGCCCTGAGCCGTTCCCTGGGCCTGCTCGCCAGCGCCCGTGGCGACACCCGCGGGCTCCTTGCCCTGGTAACCCGAAAGCAACTGGATGACCTGCTGGCGCACCTTGTTGAGGTCAGCGCCGAGCTTGACGAGCACCTGAGCGGCAACGCCCTCGCCCTCGCGGATGAGGCCAAGCAGGATGTGCTCGGTGCCGATGTAGTTGTGGCCGAGCTGCAGCGCCTCGCGCAGCGACAGCTCAAGGACCTTCTTGGCGCGCGGCGTGAACGGGATGTGGCCCGTCGGCTGCTGCTGGCCCTGGCCGATGATGTCTTGCACCTGCTCGCGAACGGCATCCAACGAAATACCGAGCGACTCGAGCGCCTTGGCAGCAACGCCCTCACCCTCGTGGATCAGACCCAGGAGGATGTGCTCGGTGCCGATGTAGTTGTGGTTGAGCATCTTCGCCTCTTCTTGGGCGAGCACAACCACGCGACGGGCACGGTCGGTGAATCTCTCGAACATCCGCTTACTCCTTCGGCCGGTGAGTCGCTGGATGCTGACCCACTGCTGGCGTCGTACATCGAGAGTAACGACGGAGCGGGAACGCTATGCCCGTGTTCGCCAGGGGCATACCGCATCCTCCTTCTCGCGCGGGCTGGCGATCCGGCCTCGCCGCAATCCCGACCGGCCCGCAGGTGCACGGGCGGTGAGAGGCCGCTACTTGACGGGAGCAGCATATCGTTTATCGTTATTAACGAAGAACGATAAGGAGTCTGCCCATCATGTCACAGGACACCCAACCCGGCCGCGTCGACCGGGGCACTATCCGGACGATCGCGGTACTGGCAGCCCTCATGGCACTCGTTCTGTGCGCGGGTCAGCTTGCGCGGGCGTTCGCAGTCCTCTTCTCTCCGGACATCACCCTCACTCTCCTTGCCGAAGCCCCGTTACCCATCACGCCGGATGCCGGGGTGACTGCAGCCTCGGTGGAATCGGCATCCGTGACCGCCGACTTCGCGCAGTCGGCGCGGCTACTGATGGCGGCGGGAAACGTCGCCTTCGCCGTGACGGCACTGATCGTGGGCGCGGCGGCGGCCTGGCTGCTGTGGGCCATCGCCTCGGGCATGCGCTTCCCGGTCACGCTGTATCGGTTCACGCTCGCGGCCGGATTCGCCCTCGCTCTCGGGCCACTGCTGGGGACCGCTGCGCAGGGGTTTGGATCGATGGAGGCTGCGCATACGACCAACGATGCCCTGGGCGGCATCCTGCTGGTGGGGTTCGGAATCGACGGGTGGGGGTTCACCATTCCCCTCGTCGGGTTCGCCGTCCTCGCCCTCGGCTACGTGTTCCAGGCGATGCGCCGGATGCAGCGTGACACCGAGGGACTGGTGTGAGCCCCGCCGAAGCCGAAGACGACGGACCGAGCGGCATCCACTGTCGCCTCGATGAGTTGCTCACCGAACGCGGGATGACGCTGACGAGACTGTCAGAACTGGTCGGCGTTTCGGTGGTGAACCTGTCGATCCTCAAGAACGATCGCGCTCGCGCCATCCGTTACTCCACCCTGTCAGCGATCTGCCGCGCCCTGGATTGCGAGGTCGGGGACCTCCTCGTCCGCGCCGACGGCTCGGACTAGGCATCCGCGTCGTCTCCACCCCCGCTCCGCTGTCACAGATCGCAGCCGGACTGGCTCGCAGACCGCACTCTGTGACAGTCGAACCCCGTACCTGAATCAGGAAGTCGCGCTCAGGGCGGCGCGGACTCGCGCGATCAGGGCGCGAGGCGTGACGAACAGATCCCGACGTGTCACCCGGATGATCCGCCAGCCCTCGTCGGCGAGGAGTTCGTAGCGTTCTAGGTCGGCGTGCCACTGAGCCGCCTCGACCCGGTGGTGGTCGCCCTCGTACTCAATTCCCACCCGCTCGTGAAGAAAAGCGAGGTCGAGCGCGACATCGCGCTGGGCGGTGAGGCTGACACGGGCGTTGAGCTCTGGCTCCGGCAAACCTCCATCCACGAGAGTCAGCCGGAGCCATGTCTCGGTCCGAGAAGCCGATCGGGAGCGGATCCTCGGCAACGCAGCACGCAACGCGCCGACACCAACCCGACGCCCCGCAACGACGAGCGCTTCCAGGTCCGCAACCGTGGCGAGCGGTGAGCCTCCGTGAGCCAGACGCCAGTCCCGAACGATCGCATCGCCGAGTGCCACCAGGTCGTAGGGGTGGAGACTCGCCGCCAGCGACGTCCAGGTGCTCGCGGCATCCAGGAGACGCATCCGATTCGCTGGGTGCTCGACAACGGTCACGAGTGAAGAGCGGAGCTGGTGGCCGGAAACGCCCTGTCCTCGGGGAAGCCGTCGAGGCGCCAGCACGCCAACATCAACGCATGTTTGGCGCATGGCTCGCGGTGGCAGCGGCAGACTCCACAACGCAGCGCTCGTGAGATGGCTAAAGAACTCATGCTCTCCCATCCGGGTCGCAAAGCACTCGGCGTTCTCTCGGATCAGGGCCGCGGGATCGCCATCGGGTTCACTCGCGTGCGGGAGACTTCGGACACCGTAGAAGGGCCGATCCAGGTCCGTAGACCGGAGTCGCGAAGCCCTAAGTCCGTGCTTGCGCGCGTCCTCGACGGAGAACGTTCGACCCAAGGCTGCTGGAATTTCGATGAGCCCCATGCCGAAAGGCTGCACCACCGTGTCGCCTCACAAACCCCGCGGCGGTCATCTGTGAGCAGTCGATGGCCTATCCACAAGCATCCACGCGGCTTCGACTGTCACAGAATGCACGCGCCGACGCCTGAACACGACAATCTGTGACAGCGGAACCGTGGGGAGGGCGCGAACGGATGCCGCCCACGGGGGCGCGGGGGTCAGTCGCTGGTGCCGTAGATCGGGATCGTGCTGTCGAGGGAGTCGCCGCTCAGCACGAGCTGAACGTCGGAAACGCCCGACAGACCGTCGGCGAAGCCGAAGTTCGTGCGCGGCGCCATGTCCATCGTGCACGCCTGGTTTGCCGGCGGCTCCTGGAACGTGACCGTCACCTCGGCTTCCGCGGTGACCTCACTCGTCTCGACGACCGGCACGCAGCTCGACGACCCCCAGGTGAGGATGACAAACTGGCCCTGCTGCTGAGTCCATCCCGCGGTCGGCTCGTAGTCGGTCGATCCACCCGGGCCGGCGAGGCCCGAGACTCCAGGAAGTGTCACATCGCCGTAGTAGCCCTCGCCGGTAGCCCAGATCACGAGGTCCTGGGACGGGTCGACCCCCTCGGGCACCGGCACGAGCGTCGCGCGCGGTGCGAGGTCCGCGGTACAGGGCTGGTCGGCATCCGGCAGAGAGAGCTCGACAGCGAGCGCGCCGTCCTGATTGATCTCGGCGCTCTCGGCAACGGGCACGCAGCTGCTGGATCCGGTGGTCACGAGCGCGATGATTCGGCCGTCGTCGAGCCAGGCGGCGTTCACGTCGGTCTCCTGCCCGGCGGGGGCATCGGAACTGCTGAGGCACCCGGTGAGGCCGAGCGCGGCAACCGCGCCGATGACGAGGGATGCAAGGACACGGCGTTTCATGAGGCTCCTTGGTGCGGCGCTGCTACTGGAGTGCAGAAGTGAGCCGGGCGAGATTATCCAACACCGTGGACCTGAGTGGTTGCTTCAACCATTCCTCGAGGGTGAGTTCGCGGCTGAGGGATCGGTATTCGGCCTCAACGCGGCGCATATCGGCGACGAATTCCTCGCCGCGCACCATCATCGAGATCTCCATGTTGAGGCCGAAGGAGCGCATGTCCATGTTGCTCGAGCCGATGACGGCGACATCGTCGTCGATCGTGAGGCTCTTCGAATGCAGGATGAAGGGCTTCTTGTACATCCAGATCTTCACGCCTGCACGGAGGAGGGCTTCGTAATAGCTGCGCTGGGCGTGGTACACCATCGCCTGATCGCCCTCTTCCGAGACGAACAGTTCGACGTGGATGCCGCGCTGGCAGGCGGTGACGAGCGAGAGCAGCAGCGACTCTTCGGGCACGAAGTAGGGGCTGACGACGATGATCTTCTCGCGCGCCGCGAATAGGAGTCCCATGAACAGCTTGAGGTTGTTCTGGTACTCGAAACCGGGACCGGACGGGACGATCTGGCAGTCGAGGTTGCCGCCCGAGTCAGGGACGGATGACAGATCGATCTGGTCGGTGAGGATCTCTCCGGTCTCGCTGTACCAGTCCGAGAGGAAAACGACGTCGATCGACGAGACGACCGGGCCTTCGACCCGCGCCATGAGGTCGACCCAGTGCAGGCCTCGCTTGATGTTCTTCTTCAGGTTGTAGGTCGAGTCGGTGACGTTCTGTGACCCGACGAAGGCGACCTTGCCATCGACGACCAGGAGTTTGCGGTGGTTTCGCAGGTCGGGTCGCTGCCACTTACCCTTGAGCGGTTGCACGGGCAGCATCAAATGCCACGCGGCACCCATGCGATCGAGCCGCCGCAGCGTCTTCTTGTAGAACGGCTTGCCGCGGTTGGCCCAGTGATCCAGCAGCACACGAACGGTGACGCCGCGCGCAGCGACCTCCTCGAGGGCTGCGAAAAAGTTGTCGGTCGATGCGTCGGTTTGCAGGATGTAGAACTCGACGTGCACGTAGCTCTGGGCGCCGCGAATGGCATCGGCCATAGCATCCAGGCTCGCCTGATACTCCGAGATAAGGGTGGCTTGGTTGTCACCGGTGAGCGGCATCGCTCCGAGGTTCGTGTTCAGATCGACAAGCCCCGTGAACCAGGCCGGCGCACCGGGTCGGAGCGTCCCGACCGCGATGCTCTCACCGTTCTCCCGCAATGCGGTATTGATCTGCTCCTGCTGCTGGCGCTTCTTTCGAGGCAGTCGCGGGTTCCCGATGAGCAGGAACAGCAACACACCGACGATCGGGATGAAGTAGATGGCAAGCAACCACGCCATCGCCGAGGTGGGGCGGCGATTGCGCGGGATCACGATGATCGCCGCGATACGGATGCTGAGGTCGAACAGGAAGAGCGCGAGGAGCCACCAGAACGCGATGTCGGGGAGGTCGACTGTCACATCGACATCTCCGCCGGACGTCAACGGCACAAGTCCTGCAAGCACCATGCGTCAGCTCCCTCCGCTGTGACGGTCTGACGCCAGCGTAGTGGGAACTCGGGCTATTGCTCGGTTGCAGCGGGCGCCGGCGGAAGCCCACGCGCCGCGCGTTCCTCGGCTTCGATGCGCGCATACTCGCGGCGCTCGTTGCGATCGGCACGGATGATGCTGCGCAGGACCCAGAAGAAGAGCGTCACCACAACGATGGTCGGCAGGATCGCCCACAGCGCTGCCACCCAGAAGTTGTCCACGCCTCCAGGATACGCGGCCCCCTCTCCCCAGGTTGCCCCGAGCCTCACCTATCCCCGTCCTGCCGGTGATCCTGCAACGCAACGCGGCGCCGCTCGCATGCTCATTCCCATGACTCCGATCATCCATGCGACCTCACCCGCCGAGTTCCTGACCGTCGTTCCTCGCCTCCTCGGGTTCGTTCCGCAGCGCAGTGTCGTTCTGGTGCCGTTCCGGCGTGGACGCAGTCGCGGCGCCCTGCGCCTCGACCTCCCGCCCGACGACGACCGCGCCGATGAGATCGCGGCGACCATGATGGGGCTCGTGTGCCGGGTACCCGAGGCCGACGGCTGCGCGATCGTCGTCTACGGCGAGACGGATGCCCCGGCCCGCGCCCTCGTCGAGGGGATCGAGCGTCGAGCCGAGGCGTGCGGTGTGGTGATCGTCGAGGCCCTGTGGGTAGCCGACCGGCGGTGGGGTTCGTATGCGACGTCGGACGCGGGTTCGGTTCCGTCAGCGGATGATCTGCCCTCGGGCCTCGGGGATGTCGCGGAGCCAGAAGCGAATCAGTTCGCCGGCGCCGACCTGGTCCCGCTCGATGCCGCACGATCCGACGCGGTCGAGGGTGCGTGCACGGCGCTCGATGCGGCAATCCGGGCATTGGTGCTCTCCGACGCGGCCCATCCACCGGCCGATGCTGCGCGGATCGATCCCCGCGCCTTCGCGGCGGCATGCCTTCTCGATGACCTTCCGGCGTTCGTGGAACGACTGCTGAGCACGGATGCCGCAACCCTGGAACCGTTTGAGATCGCCGCTGTGGCGTGGGCACTGGGGAGGCCGTCCTTGCGTGACATCGCCCTCATCTGCTGGATCGACGGTATCGATGCCGGAGACGAGGCGGCCAACGCGCAGGCTCGCTGGGAAGACGGGGACGAGTACCCGAGCGAGATCGCGATGCGGCTGTGGGGCGAGGGCGCGAGGCCGTCACCTGAGCGACTGGGCCGCGCCCTGCTGCTCGCGCGCCATGTCGCCAGCGCCGTTCCCGCATCTCGGCGTCCAGGCCCGCTTGCGGTTGCCGCGTGGTTCTCGTGGGCACTCGGCAGGTCGACGCACGCCGACCTCTTCGCCCAGCAGGCGACGGCGATCGAACCAGAGCATGGACTCGCTGAGATCGTGCGCTCGTTCGTGGGAGCCGGCCACCTGCCCGACTGGGCGTTCCGGCTGGATGAACCGGGGCGGTGACCGCGCCGGCCTACTTCACGAGCCGGTCTATTTCACGCGCCGTCTATTTCACGAGGGGAAAGAGAATGGTTTCACGGATGCCGAGACCCGTGATCGCCATGAGCAGCCGGTCGATCCCCATCCCCATGCCACCGGTAGGCGGCATCCCGTGCTCGAGCGCGCGAAGGAATTCCTCATCGATCCGCATCGCCTCGTCGTCACCGCGCGCGGCAAGCTTGGCCTGCTCTTCGAAGCGCTGACGCTGGATGACGGGATCGACCAGCTCGGAGTATCCGGTGGCCAACTCGAAGCCGCGAACGTAGAGGTCCCACTTCTCGACGACACCGGGGATCGATCGGTGCTCGCGCACGAGCGGGCTCGTGTCGAGGGGGAAGTCCATGACGAACGTCGGACGCACGAGCGTCGGCTTGACGAAGTGCTCCCAAAGCTCCTCGACCAGCTTGCCGGGAATCGGATGCGAGGGCACGTCGACCCCGAAGCGCTCGGCGATCGCGGTGAGATCGGCAAGGGGAGTCGCGGCGTCGACGCGAGGGGCAGCATCCGTGCCCTCCCAGGCGGCGGCGAGCGCGTCGTTGAGGGAGTCGTACATCGACATCCGCTCCCACTGACCACCGAGGTCGTAGACGGTGCCGTCGGCCCAGGTCACCTCGGTCGAGCCGGTCACGGCGATCGCGGCGTTCTGGATGAGCTCCTGCGTGAGGTCGGCGATCCCGTTGTAGTCGCTGTAGGCCTGGTAAGCCTCAAGCATCGCGAACTCGGGGCTGTGGGTCGAGTCCGCTCCCTCGTTGCGGAAGTTGCGGTTGATCTCGAACACCCGGTCGATACCGCCGACGACCGCGCGCTTGAGGAACAGCTCGGGCGCGATCCGCAGGTACAGCTCGGTATCGAACGCGTTCGAGTGGGTGACGAAGGGGCGAGCTGACGCCCCACCGTGCTGCACCTGCAGCATCGGGGTCTCGACTTCGACGAAGCCGTGAGCGGCGAATGTGTCGCGCAGGCTCCGGTTGACGCCAGCGCGGGCAAGCACCGTCTGGCGCGCCTGATCGCGGGCGATGAGGTCGAGGTAGCGGCTGCGGACGCGGCTCTCTTCGCTCAGTTCCGCGTACAGGTTCGGCAGGGGCAGCAGCGCCTTGGCAGCGATCGTCCACTCGGCCACCATGATCGAGAGCTCGCCCCGACGGCTCGAGATAACCTCGCCCGTCACGGCGACATGGTCGCCGAGGTCGACGAGTTCCTTCCATCGCTGCAGCGATTCCTCGCCGACGGCGGCAAGCGAAACCATCGCCTGGATGCGGCTGCCGTCGCCGGCCTGGAGCGCGGCAAAGCACAGCTTCCCGGTGTTGCGGCTGAAGACGACCCGACCCGCAACCGACACGGTCTCGCCCGTCTCGTCACCTGCCTCAAGATGGGCGAAGCGTTCGCGAACCTCAGCGACGGTTGCGGTCACCGGCACACTCACCGGATAGGCGCCGCCCGCGGCATCCGTGCGCTCGGCCAGCAGCCGCTCGCGCTTTGCCAGCCGCACCGCCTTCTGCTCGAAGACGTCCTCGTCGGATGCTTCGGGGGCGGCGTCCGCGGGCACGGCGGCAGGCGTGTCGGTCATGAGGGGGGCTCCTTGAAAATCGTCGCCCAGTCTATCGGCGGGCCGGCGAGGCTCCGCTGGCGGTCGCTCCGGCTCAGTCCACGGGTGGGCGGATGTCGTCGGTTCCCGCCTCGACGAGCGCGTGGTCGACGGTCGTATGCATGAGCGCCGCGAGATAGCGCCCCGGCTCGGCAACGCCGGCCGAACGCAGCAGGTCGGTGGCCTGACGGATGATCGAGCGCGAGAAGTCGGTGGCGGTCGTGACACCCTCGGCGTAGGCGGCTCGGTCGCTCTCGGCGATGATCACGGGCTCGCATCCCAGTTCGACCGCGAGCGCCTGCGCGATCGGCAGGACGGGCGCTGGCGCAGTGACAGCCGCATACGCACCGACAAGGGTACGCAGGTCGATCGACGTGCCGGTGAACGCAATCGCCGGATGAATCGCCAGGGGAATCACGCCGCGCGCCAGCGCCGGAGCGAGGACGTCGGTACCGAACGCCGGATCGGTGTGCATGACGAGTTGACCCGGCTGCCACGCGTCGAGTTCGGCGAGTCCGGTCACGAGTCCCTCGAGCTGATCGTGTGGAACGGCGATCACGACGAGCTGGCTCTCCCGCACGACATCCTGTGGGTCCCGGAGGGGGACGCCCGGAAGGATCGCGGCGACGCGGTCGTCGTCCGAGCCGCTCGTGATCGAGACGATGGCGTGCCCCGCTCCCGCGAGTGCCGCACCGATGACAGGACCGACCCTGCCCGCGCCGACGATCCCGACGCGCAGCCTGTCGCTCACTCCTCCCCCGCCCAGCGGTGCGAGCGGTCGGTTGCGACGGCGCCGATGGCGGCGCGCTCGCCGTCATCGAACAGGCGCAACGCGTCGTCGCGGTCGAGGATGCCGAGGCTGCCCGACACGCGACCGATGACCGTGTGCGCACGGATGTTCGCAACCCGAAGCGCGCGATCGAGCGGACCTTGACTCACCTCGAGGCTCTGCATCCGTGCCAGCGGCACGACGGCGAGAGTGCGCCAGATCCGGCCCCGACGCAGGAACAGCGCGTCAGTTCCGAGCCAGTATCCGTTGCGCCGCCACGAGAGCGGTCGAAGCAGCCGCGCTCGCCTCGGCGTGGTCGTGTACGGGTCGTCGGCCACGGGACCGAGGGCGCCGTTGTCGACGATCATGGGCCAGTCGTCCTGGTCGATCGACGGCAGAATGAGTCGCAGCACCCGCTCGACATCAGCACGGTTGCCCACCGGCAGCACGGTGCCGAACTGGTCGTTGGCGCCGTCGCTCATGCTGCGACCCGACAGTCGGTTGATACGAATCGCCCACCAGCCGAACGGCCGCCACATCAGCGGTTGCGTGACCTCGACAGCATGGATGCGACCCGGCGGGATGATCTCGGTGATCGTCGTGAGCAGACCGTAGGTGATTCGAACGCCGCTCGGGGTCGGGGCGATCGAGTAGCGGAGCGAGCGGGTGATCGAGCGGATCCAGTAGGCACCGAACCCGAGGACCGCTGGAACGACGGCGAACAGCACCCAGCCGGTCGTCGTGACCGCCCCGGTCACGATCGCAGCGATCGCCGCGACCAGAAAGATCGTGGTGCCCGACAGGGTTTGGGAAGCGACCAGGCGCCCGACAGGGATCGACACGACCGACTCGGGCTCAGCAACGGGTGCCTCTGCCCCCGCGATCAGGCCGGTGATTCCTGCCGACACGGTCTCGGATGCCCTGGCGCGCCGCTGCGCCTTGCCGCGCTCGCCGAGCTGACGCCCCGATGCGAGCCGCAGGATGTCACCGCGAATCGCCTCTGCGTTCGCCGTCGACAGGTATTCGAGCTTGACGTTCGCGTCCAGGCCCGCGCCCACGACCTCGAGCTTGGCGAGCCCGAACAGTCGCGCAACGGTGGGGCGCGTCAGGTTCACTCCCTGCACCCGGTCAAGGGGGGCGCGGCGGTGCGACCGGAAGACGACGCCCGAGCGCACCTCGACATCGTCATCCGTGATGCGGAAACTGTGGAAGCGCCAGGCGAGATAGAAGAGGCCGATCAGCACGATCACGACGGCAAGCACGACAAGCGTCGCAACGAGGATCAGGTTGTGCGACACGACGTAGTCGACGGGGTCACCGGGGATCGACTCTCCCTCGAAGCCGGGAGCCAGCCACGGCAGGAAGATCGCGATGAGCCGGTCTCGCAGGTTCGCGATGATGACGCCGGCGACGATCACCAGCACCAGCCCACCGCGAAACAGCGGCGTGAGGGGGTGCATCCGATGCCATTCGCCGTCACTGAGCGGCGAGCGCACCTCCGCGGCGGGCGGCGGGGTGGCGGGCGTCGCGGGGGTGGCGTTGGGGTCGGTCACAGCCCGGTCCGGCGGGTCTCGGCTACCGCGATGAGGGTGTCACGCAGCTGCTCGGCGGCGTCTTGACGGATGCCGGGAATGGCGACCCCGGTCGTGGCTGCCGCCGTCACGAGCTTGAGCTGCGCGATCCCGAACCCGCGATCGAGTGGACCGTGCGTGATGTCGACGAGCTGCATGCGACCGTAGGGCACCGCGACGACCCGCTGCCAGAGGATCCCCTTGCGAAAGACCAGGTCGTCTTCGCGCAGCTGATAGCCGTAGGCCCGAGCCTGGCGTGGCGTAACAGCAAGCGTGATCGCGAGGATCACCAGCACGATCCCCGCGGGAATCCAGACCCACCCCACCCCGACGATCAACCAGATCGCGAGCGCGGCGGCGAGAACGAGGAGGAACAGGATGCCCGACGAGATGAGTTGCACCCAGACGTACTGCCGGGCGAGCTGGTGCCAGGTGCCGTCGCCGATCGGAATCCGGTTGGCCGATCGCGGCTCGAGAATCCGTGAGAACGTGCCCTCGTCGAGCGCGGAAGTCTCGGCGCCCTCCGCCACGGATGGCTCAGTGGCTGTGCCGTCTGTGGCTGTGCCGTCAGTGACTGTGCCGTCAGTGGCTGTGGGCTCCGAAGCCGGGGTCGACGCCTCCGGGCTGTTCGTCATCGTCATCCTTCCGGATCGTGCACAGATACTCGGCCACGAGCCCCGCCGCAACCAGCAGAAGCCCGGCGACGAGCGTTGCCAACTGGGTCGCCATCGAGCCTAACGGCGGGACCACGGGTCGGGTCAGGAGGAAAACCACCAATCCTCCCGAGAACCCGACGGATGCTGCGCCGAGCAGGCTCGACGCCTTCGCGAGCATGGCGATGCGCACGGCCCGGAACGGGTTGATCGGCGCGCGGGTGTGCCCCCGGGATGCTCGCCACACCGGGATCGCGAGAGCGACCACGATGGCCCCGAGCGCGACGAGCAGAACGGGCAGCGTGATCAGCGGCGTGAACGTCGCGCGTCCCGTCGCGGTGAGCAGCTGGTTCACGAGGAAGCCGCCTGCCACCGCAATGGCGGCGGTCGCGATCAGGATGCCAGCGCCGGTGCGTTTCACGAGGCATCCCCGAGGCGCTCGAGGAGGTCGGCGACGCTCCCGGCGCCGACGAGGGAGGCATCCGGGTCGATGCTCAGCCACGGCGCGAGCACGAAGTCGCGTTCGGCTGCACGGGGGTGGGGAAGCGTCAGCGTCGGGGTGTCGCAGATGAGGTCACCGTAGGCGATGAGATCCAGATCCAGGGTGCGATCGCCCCAGCGTTCACGCCGCACGCGTCCGTGCTGGTCCTCAATGGCGTGCAGGTAGCTCAGCAGCACGGTAGGCGCGAGGCGCGTCGTGACGATGGCCACGGCGTTCAGGTAGCCGGGTGCGTCCGGATCGGGGCCGTCGAGGGTGACCGCGACCGACTCCATTGGTTCCGACATCCGCACCGCCGACACCAGCGGCAGGTGCCCGAGCGCGGCGGCAGCAGCAGCCAGCGTCTCGCGCCGATCGCCGAGGTTCGCCCCGAGCGCGACGACCGCGTCCACGGCGGGAGCGGCATCCGCATGGGCGTTCCCGTCGACGCCTTCGGCCAGTCGGCGGCTCACGCTCGGGCCTCCGCATTCCGGCGCGTGATCGTGACGGAGACATCCGTGAACTGCTGCTGGATGGGAGCCTGCGGCTTGTGCACCGTGACCCGCACCGCGAGAACACCGGGGAAGGCGAGCACGCGATCCGCGATCCGCTCGGCAAGCGTCTCGATGAGATTCACCGGGTCGCCGGCGACGATGTCCGCGACGGCGTCGGCGACCTCGCCGTAGTGGACGGTGTCGGCGACATCGTCGGTCTGGGCGGCGCGCTCGGCACGGACGCTGAGGGCGAGGTCGATGACGAAGTCCTGACCGTTCTCGCGCTCATGATCGAAGACGCCGTGGTGGCCGAAGACGCGAAGCCCCTCGAGCCGGATCTCATCGAGCTGCGGCATCCGAACCTCCCCACAGCTCCGCGATCTGCAGGGCGTCGCGCGTGCCGGCGACGTCGTGGACCCGCACGCCCCACACCCCGGCGCGCGCGGCAAGAGCACTGGTGATGGCCGTCGCGCCATCGCGCCGAGCTTCGGTAACCGTGCCGATCGTGTCGCCTGACGAGTCTTCGCCGCCAGCGCGGGTAGCCGCGGCTCCCGTGCGCTCGGCAAAGCGGCGTTCGGCGTCAACGGATGCCTCGGCCAGCGCTTCAGCGAGAAATCGCTTGCGACTCGTGCCCAGCAGCACCCGCTGTCCTGCCGCGACGAGCTCTGGCAGGGCGCGCAGGACCTCCCAGTTCTGCTCGGGGCGCTTGCCGAAGCCGATGCCGGGGTCGACGATGATCCGGTCGGGAGCGATGCCCGCCGCGCGGGCCGCAGCAACCCGCTCGGCGAGTTCAGCTGCAACCTCGGCGGCGACGTGTGCGTACTGCGCTGGCGCATACATCTCCCGCGAGTGCCCACGCCAATGCCCGAGGATGATCTCGGCGTCAGTCTCAGCGACGGCGGGCAGCATCGCGGCATCCGCGAGTCCCCCCGAGACGTCGTTGACGATCCTTGCGCCCGAGTCGACAGCGGCGACGGCGGTCGACGCGTTCATGGTGTCGATGCTGATCCAGGCGCCGCGCTGGGCGAGGGCACGGATGACGGGCACCACCCTGTCGCGTTCGATCGAGGGGTCCACCCGTTCGGCACCGGGGCGGGTCGACTCGCCGCCGACATCGAGAATGTCGGCCCCGGCAGCCCACAACGCCAGACCGTGCGAGATCGCCGCTCCCGTGTCGAGATAGCGGCCGCCGTCGCTGAACGAATCGGTCGTGACGTTGACGACCCCCATGACGAGCGTGGACATGTCAGCTCGCTCCGATGAGCGCGATCAGCTCGGCGCGCGCGACTGGCTCTTCGTAGGCTCCGCGAGCGGCAATCGTGACGGTGGATGCGTCGGTCTGGCGGCCGCCGCGCATCGTGACGCACTCGTGTGTGGCATCCAGCACGACGAGCACCCCTCGCGCATCGAGCGCGTCGGAGATCGTGTCCGCGATCTGTTCGGCAAGGCGCTCCTGCACCTGCGGCCGCGCGGCGAGTACGTCGACGACCTTGGGCAGTGCGCCCAGGCCCACCACCTTTTCGCCCGGCAGGTACGCGATGTGGGCGTGCCCGCGGAAGGGCAGCAGGTGATGCTCGCACACGGAGCGGAACAGGATGTCGCGCAGCATCACCGCACCGGAGGGCAGGGTTTCAGGCGCCGGGCCCCGCGAGATCGAAATCGTGTGCGCGAGCGGCTCAGCCGGGTCTTTGCCGATGCCGCCGAAGAACTCGGAGTAGGCATCCGCCACCCGCTCGGGGGTCAGCTTCAAACCGGGGCGATCCGGGTCTTCCCCGATCGCCTCGAGCAGTTCGCGCACCAGTGCGGCGACGCGTTCACGATCAACGGCCACCAGGCGAGCCTACGCGGTTGCGGGACGCGCCTGCCCGGTCGGCCGACGACGCGGCGCCTTCTCGGCAGAGCCCGAGTCGGCCTCCGTCGAGGCCGCAACGCTCGCCGGCGCGGGGCGGCGCGGAACCTCGACCGGAGGCAGCACCGACACCGGACGCTGCTCACTCGAGAGCCACTGCGGGCGCTCGGGCAGCTTCTTGACATCCTTGAAGATCTCCTCGATCTCGAGGTGGTCGAGCGTCTCCTTCTCGAGGAGCTCAAGAGCGAGCTTGTCGAGGATGTCGCGGTTGTCGTTGATGACCTGGTAGGCCTCGTTGTGGGCTTGCTCGATGAGGGCCCGCACCTCGGCATCCACCCGTTCAGCGATGCGCTCGGAGTAGTCCCGACCGTGACCCATGTCGCGACCCATGAAAACCTCGCCCGAGCCCTGACCGAGCTTGACCGGTCCGACATCCGTTGTCATGCCGTACTCGGTGACCATCTTGCGGGCGATGTTCGTCGCCTTCTCGATGTCGTTGGATGCACCAGTCGTCGGGTCGTGGAACACGATCTCTTCCGCGACGCGGCCGCCCATCGAGTAGGTCAGCTGATCCTGCAGCTCGTTGCGGGTCACCGAGTACTTGTCATCCAGCGGCATGACCATCGTGTACCCGAGAGCGCGGCCTCGCGGCAGGATCGTGATCTTGGTGACCGGGTCGGTGTAGTTCATCGCTGCCGCAGCAAGGGCGTGCCCACCCTCGTGGTAAGCCGTGATGAGCTTCTCCTTGTCCTTCATGATGCGCGTGCGGCGCTGGGGACCCGCGAGCACACGGTCGATCGCCTCATCGAGGGCGCGGTTGTCGATCAGCTGCGCGTTGGAGCGCGCCGTCAGCAGGGCTGCCTCGTTGAGAACGTTCGCGAGGTCGGCGCCCGTGAAACCGGGGGTCTTGCGGGCGACGACCTCGAGGTCGACGCCGTCGGCGAGCGGCTTGCCACGGCCATGCACCTCGAGGATGCGCTTACGGCCCTGGAGGTCGGGGGCGTCCACACCGATCTGACGGTCGAAACGGCCGGGGCGCAGCAGCGCCGGGTCCAGGATGTCGGGGCGGTTCGTCGCCGCGATGACAATGACGTTGGCCTTCGGGTCGAACCCGTCCATCTCGACAAGCATCTGGTTCAGCGTCTGCTCGCGCTCATCGTGTCCGCCACCCATACCGGCACCACGGTGACGGCCGACAGCGTCGATCTCGTCAATGAAGATGATCGCGGGGGCATTTTCCTTTGCCTGGTTGAACAGGTCGCGCACACGGCTCGCTCCGACGCCGACGAACATCTCCACGAAGTCCGAACCCGAGATCGAGTAGAAGGGCACGCCAGCCTCGCCCGCGACAGCGCGCGCAAGGAGAGTCTTGCCAGTTCCAGGAGGGCCATACAGCAGCACGCCCTTGGGAATGCGCGCGCCGACGGCCTGGAACTTCGCGGGCTCCTTGAGGAAGTCCTTGATCTCCTGCAGTTCTTCGATCGCTTCATCTGACCCGGCGACATCGTCGAAGGTGACGGTCGGGCTCTCTTTCGTGACGAGCTTTGCGCGGGAGCGACCGAACTGCATGACCTTGCTTCCACCACCCTGGGCAGAGGAGAGCAGGAACCAGAACAGCACACCCAGCAACAGGATCGGGAGGAAGAGCGAGAGGAAGCCGTCGAACCAGGTAGCCCGGGGCACGACGTCGTTGTAGCCGTCGGCCGGGTTTGCCGCATCGATCGCGTTCACGACCTCTTCAGCCCGCGCCGTCACGTAATAGAACTGGACGTCAGTGGAACCCTCAAACGGCGTCGACAGCGTCATGTCGACCCGCTGATCGCCGTCTGTGTTCACGACCTCGGTGACCGTATTCCCGGCGAGCAGGTCGAGACCCTGCTGGGTCGTGATCTGCTTGGCACCGCCCAGGCTCGACATGAGCGTGAATCCGATGATGAGGAACACCGCGATGAGCGCGACATACAGCAGCGGGTTGCGTGTGAGCTTCTTGAAATCCATGGTTCGGGGCGAACCCGGTCCCTCCGTCGATCAGGCGCCGATCCGCGCGGGAACGCGGAAACGGTGCAGACAGGCTATCGCGGGCTTGCTATGCCACGTCTGAGCATTCGCCCACGGCGTACCCCGAAAGCGCTCAGCTGTAGACGTGAGGAGCCAGCACCGCGACGTCGCGCAGGTTGCGATACTTCTCGGCGTAATCGAGTCCGTAACCGACGACGAATTCGTTCGGGATGTCGAAACCGATGTACCGGCAGTCCACCTCGACCTTGGCGGCATCCGGCTTGCGGAACAGGGCGAAGACCTCGACGGATGCCGCGCCACGCGACGCGAAGTTGGTCAGCAGCCAGCTGAGGGTGAGGCCGGAGTCGATGATGTCTTCGACGATCAGCACGTGCTTGTCGTGCAGATCGGTGTCGAGGTCCTTACGGATCTGCACGACCCCGCTCGAGCGCGTGCCGGTGCCATAGGAGGAAACGGCCATCCAGTCCATCGTCACGTGCGTCGGCAGCGCACGAGCGAAGTCGGCCATGACCATGACAGCGCCCTTGAGTACCCCCACGAGCAGGAGCTCTTTGCCCTCGTAGTCAGCTGTCACCTGCGCCGCGATCTCGTCGAGCTTCGCGCGGATCTGCTCCTCCGTCACGAGCACTCGGGTGATGTCGGACTGGACCTCCTCGGCACGCATGCCTTTGAGCATAGGCGGACCGCTAGCGCGCCGTGAACTCGATTCGGCCGTTGATGCGGGCCGCGCGGCATCCGGGCAGATCGATCGGCCCCTGCCCGCGCCAGTCGGTCACGAGCCGGGCGACATCGAGGGTCTGCGAGCGCGTGAGGCTCTGCCCGAACTCGGCGGCGACAACGTGACGGATGAGCCGATGCCGCAGCGCCGCCGGGTTGGCGGCCAGCGCCCCGACCGAGAGCGAGATGCCGGCTTCGGCGTGCTCGACGACATCCTCGATGATCTCGTCGATCATCTCGTCGAAGGCTTCAGCGTCCTCGCGCAGTTGCGCCGCCGTGCGCGCAAGCGCCTCCGCAACGCCCGGGCCGAGCTCGCGCTCGAGTGTCGGCAAGGCGGTCTCACGCACACGTACGCGGGTGAAGCGGGGGTCGGTGTTGTGGGGATCGAGCCACGGCTCCAGGCCCTGAGCGGCGCACGCAGCCCGCGTCGTTTCGCGCCTCACCTCGAGCAGGGGGCGCAGGATGCGGCATCCGTCGCCCCGCTCGGCTACCGGGGCCATCCCCTGCAGGCTCGTCGCGCCGGATCCGCGCGCAAGCCCGAGCAGCACGGTCTCTGCCTGATCGTCGAGGGTGTGGCCTACGAGGATGGCTACCGCGCCCAGTTCGCGCGCGACGGCGTCGAGTGCCTCGTACCGCGCGTCGCGCGCTGCGGCTTCGGGTCCGCCACCCCAGTGCACGTCGACCCGGATGACGCGGGCGGCGAGTCCGAGAGCCTCGGCCTTCGCGGCCGCGGTCGCGGCGACCTCGGCCGACCCGTCCTGCAGACCGTGGTCGACGGTGACGGCGACGCCGATAATCTCGCGCTTGGGCGCCTCAAAGGCCGTTGCCGCCGCGAGGGCCAGGGAATCCGGTCCACCCGACAGGGCCACGATCACCGTCGAGCCCTCGGGGAGGCCCGCGAGGGCGCGCCGCACCGCCCGCCGCACCTCTGCGACGGCCGGATCCAGACCCGGTCGAACGTCCACGCCGCCACGCTACCGGCCGCCCACCGTTGCTAACTCCGCAAATCCGGCCGCCGGGCCGGCTCGGCGGGCCGGCCAGGTGTGATTTAGCGCCGATCGTGCGGAGTTAGCGACAAGTGCGAGGGCTCGGGCAGGCGGACCCGGCGCACTAGGCTGGTCGGCGGCATCCGTCATCGACAAAGGAGCACAGAGCATGGGCGCGTACGACGCCGTCATCGAGATCCCGCGTGGCAGCCGCGTGAAGTACGAGGTCGACCACGGCACCGGCCGCGTCTTCCTCGACCGCATCCTCTACACCGTCTTCGGCTACCCCGCCAACTACGGCTTCTTCGAGAACACCCTCGGCGAAGACGGCGACCCGCTGGACGTCCTGATCCTGCTTGACCGCGACCTCTACCCCGGCATCCTCGCCAAGGTGCGCCCGGTCGGCGTGCTCAAGATGAGCGACGAGGCAGGCGGCGACGACAAGGTCGTGGCGGTCCTCGCGAAAGACCCGCGGTGGGACCACATCCAGGATGTCGCCGACATCCCCGAGTACACGAAGAAAGAGATCGCGCACTTCTTCGAGCACTACAAGGACCTCGAGCCCGGTAAGTGGGTCAAGGTCGACGACTGGGCGGATGCCGCCGAGGCCGAGAGACTGATCGCCGAGGCCGTCGTGCGTTTCGACGAGCACGAGGGCGAGACCCGCACGCAGGGTGAGGGCGAAGCGCCCAACACGCTCTGAGCGTTCCAGATCATCACACGAGCCGCGGTGTCCGTCACGGATGCCGCGGCTTCGTGTTTCTGCCGCCGAACTCGGCTTAGAAGTAGACGCCGCGGGCTGCCATGAACCCGGAGGGGTTGACGGCGGCGCCGTTCACGTAGGTCTCGAAGTGCAGGTGGCAGCCGAAGGAGTTGCCCGTGTTTCCCGTGGCGGCAATCGCCTGGCCCGCGCCGACCCACTGCCCGTAGCTCACCCAGAATCCGCCGTCCACGATGTGCGCGTAGCCGGTGCCGATGCCGCCGCCGTGGTCGATCTTGATGTAGTTGCCGTAGCCACCGTTGCGTCCGACGTACACGACCCGGCCAGCACCTGCGGCGTAGATCGCAGCGCCGCATCCGGGAGCGAAGTCATAGCCGTAGTGGAAGCTCGATGAGCAGTAGTTCGCGTTGCACACGCTGGAGCGTGATCCGTAGCCCGAAGACACATACCCGGATGACGGGCGTGCCCATCCGCCGCCCGTTACTGCCCCGCCGTTGCCGCCGCCGTTGGCCGCCTGCTCGCGCGCGATGCGTTCAGCCTCTTCCCGGGCTTTGCGCTCCCGCTCCTCGCGAGCCTTGCGCTCGGCTTCCACGCCGGCCTGGTAGCCGGCGACGGTCTTCGCCGTTTCGTCCTTCAGTGCGGCCAGCTGCGCCTGAAGATCGCCGAGGTGAGTGGTCTGGTTGTCGAGAGCGACCTGCGCTGCAGCGGCAGCCTCTTGGGCTGCGATCATCTTCTGCTCGGCCTCTTGCTGCAGCCTGTCACGCTCGTTGCGGGCCTGGACTGCCTGGTCGCTGTAGCTTTGCGCAGCATCCCGCGCCCTGACCGCGTCGTCGTAGACCGTCTGGTTCCGTTCGAGAAGCTTGTCCATCGTCCCGAGGCGCGCGAGCAGTTCGTCTGCCCCGACCGCGGATCCCGAGAAGAACAACTGCATGGCGGTGTCATCGCCGCCATCCCGGTAGAGCTGTGCCGCGACGCGTCCGGCCTTCTGCGCAGCCTCGTCAGCTGCTGCTGCCTGCTCGTCAGCCTGCGCCTGCAGGTCATCGGCGCGCTTAGCGGCGTCGAAGTAGGCCTGCTGCGCGACGTAGAACTCATCCGAGAGGCGCTGTGCTTCTGCCTGTGTGCGCTCGACCTCGGCAGTCAGGTCTCGAATCAGCCCCTCGATACGGGTGACCTCCCGGGACTTGGCAGCCTCATTCGCCTTGGCGTTCTGCACGTCATCCCAGCTGGGGTACGACTCTGCGAAGGCAGGTGCGAGGCTGAAGGCCGAGGCGCCGCCAAACAGCAGGAGCCCGCCCGTGATTCCGATGCCCAGGGCGGAGCGGCGCGAGAGCGCACGACGCTCGCGGGGCGTGGGCGCGCAGCCGCACTCCTCAGCGCTCGATTCGAGCTCCACCGGTTCCTCCTGTCACACAGAACGTATTCACACTAACAACATCAGTCACACAAACAACAGGTTTCGCGAGGGAAGTCGGGGTTCGGCATCCGGTCACGAGGCCTCATAGAGCCATGGCTCCCCGGGCGATCCGGCCGGCGGCCGGTGTCCCAGCAGCAGCGATGACGGATGCTCCGGTCCGGTGTGGATGATCGCGGTGCCGCCTCGACGGCGCGCGTATCCGGCCGGGAAACTCCCCGTGACGGGGTTGCGGCTGTGGACCCAGCGGCCGCGGATGACGAGTCTCAGCTCCTCACCCGCCCGGAACCGGGTCGCGTGCTCGCGCACCTCGATGTCGACCGGGATGATCTCGCCGGGGCGAATCGGCGTTCGCTGCTCGAAGGTGTGGACAGGGTGCAGGTCGGTTGTGAGGTCTGGATCGAGGTCGCGGTAACTCACCCGCTGCCATCCGTACGACATCCACGCCCGGTCGAATCCGTACGACCCCTCGAACGGCACGACGGCACCGTCCGCTACCTTGCGCACGCCGACGAACAGCGTCAGATCGTCGGCGGCCCGCGCCGATACGTGCAGCCGCAGCGACATCGGTCCAATGACGTCCAGGCCTTCGGGGATGCGCCACGCCCATTCGAGGCCCGGGCCATTCATCGCGAAGCCGGTCTGCGCGGTCGCCCGTGATGGGTCGTCGCCGAGGGAACCATCCATGCCGTCGAGGTGCAGGCGGCGCATCCGCAGGTCCGCCGGCGGCCACGCCGACTCCGATGTGACAGCTACCGGGATCGGGCCGCTTTCATACACGGCCAGCCGCACCGGAGGAAGTGCATCCCAGCCATTGTCGAGCCCGCGCAGGGTGTGATCGAAGAAGCGGGCCCGGATGCTGGCGGCATCGGCGCTGTAGTACGTGGCCCACTTGCCTCCGCGGTGCGTGTAGAGCCAGCGCGCGGGTCGCTCAGGGAGCGCCCGGCCGACGCGACGGAAGACCTCAAAGGAGCCGCGGGTGTGGAGGTTGTGATCTGAGAAGCTGGCACAGACGAGCATCGGGACTCCGATGCGATCGATGTCGGGGGTGCGGTCGCGGTACCACTGGTCGCGCGTGGTGTGCCGCGCGAACTCCCGGCGCAGCGAGGGTGACGCAACCCGGGCAGCGCGCGAGGTCAGGGTCGACCACAGCACCGAGAACCCGTTCTCATGGATGCCGCCGGGCCAGACGAAGTCGCGGTAGAGGTCGCTGAATCCCTCCCACGGACAGATCGCAGCAAGGTGCTCGGGCGCCCGGGCCGCTACCGCGTACTGCGAGAGCGCGAGGTACGAGACCCCGTCGAGGCCGACCTTGCCGGTCGACCACGGCTGGGTCCCCGCCCACGCGATGAGGTCTTCGTAGTCGTCGGCCTCCTGTGCCTCGAACAGATGGGCCTGTCCTTCCGACGTACCGCCGCCGCGGGCATCCGCGTTCACGACGGCGTAGCCGCGCGGCACCCAGAACGCAGGGTCCGGCGCCTCCCACCCGGTCCACGCCGAGATCCCGACCCGGTCGGGCTGCGGCATGATCCGGTACTGCGGATTCAGTGCGCGGCGGCTGCGCGAGCGCGCCGGCACGGCATCCTTCCCGTACGGGTGCGCCGACATGATGACCGGCACCGGCTCATCACCACGGGGCCGGAACACATTCACGCGCAGCAGAGTTCCGTCGCGCATCGTGACCGGGATGTCACGTTCGAGAATCCAGTCCGGCTCGTCGGTAGCGACATCCACACGGGGCTTCGCGAACAGACGGATGCGGCGCACGACGCGAGCGAGAAACCACGCGGGAGAGTGGCGAAATCTCTGCGGGGGCGGCACCGGCACGGGCCCGACGCTACCGCCGGGTCGGGTGGCTCGTGGGTAGAACCGCGTGAGAGGCTGCAGGTCGGCATCCGTGTGTCGCACCGTCGATTGGCGGATCCCTCGGGTATTGCGTATGCTTGACCGTCGGTAAGCGTGAGCCCCCGGGGTCCTTTTCGAAGGATGCTGGAGTTCATCCGGCCCCATCGTTTAGCGGCCTAGGACGCCGCCCTTTCACGGCGGTAGCACGGGTTCGAATCCCGTTGGGGTCACCCTACAATTGAATAAGCATGGCCCTGTAGCGCAGTTGGTTAGCGTGCCGCCCTGTCACGGCGGAGGTCGCGGGTTCAAGTCCCGTCAGGGTCGCTCCGAAAGCGACGGGCCCTTTTTCGGAAGGGCTCTTCGTATAGGACGCGGCAACTTCGGCTGCCGTGCGGCTCTGTAGCTCAGTTGGTAGAGCGCACGACTGAAAATCGTGAGGTCACGGGATCGACGCCCGTCGGAGCCACAAGGACCGTCGTTACAACGGTCCCAGAAACCCTCGCCTAGCTTCTACATGGCGGGGGTTTTGCTTTCGCACGAGCGGCCGGAGCCGACGCTCCAACTGCGAAAAGGTGCGAGTAGCAGGCTCCAGGTGACGCTCCAACTGCAGTTGCCGCGCATCACCTACGCTCCAACTAAAGGGCTGTATCTGTTGTAGCGTAACCCTGTGGATGCAACTCGATTCGTGGATTCCGTGTTCGGTGGCGCAACGCGCGAGCCCGGCAAGAAGGACGCTTTCGTCTATTACTTGCCGAAGCCGATCCCTCGCCACCTCGAACTGACGAGTCCCGTCGTCGCATCCCTTTCGGAAGCGGACGCTGCCCTCGGGCATCTGCAGGGTCTGGGGATGCTCATCACAGACCCCAGTCTGCTCATCGGCCCGTACCTTCGCCGCGAAGCACTTGCCAGCTCTCGGATCGAAGGAACCCAAGCCTCACTGTCCGACGTTTTCCAAGCGGAGGTGGATGCCGACGCCCGCAACGATGACACGGCCGAGGTGCAGCGCTACCTTGAAGCAACCCGACAGGCCTACGAGTTGGCCGCGACCCTTCCCATAACTCAGCGCCTCATTCTTCGGGTTCACGAGACCCTATTGACGGGGGTGCGTGGCGAGGAGAAGTCGCCCGGTGAGTTTCGGCGTTCCCCCGTCTGGGTCGGCCGCGCGGGCGCTACCCCAAGTAACGCGACGTTTGTGCCGCCGTTACCCCAACACCTCGGTGAGCTACTCGCGGACTGGGAACGCTTCGTCAACGACGACGGCCGCACGCTACCCGCACTCATCCAGGCGGCATTGATGCACTACCAGTTTGAAACCATCCACCCATTTCTCGATGGCAATGGCCGAATCGGTCGACTGCTCATCAACCTTCTCCTCATGGAGCGCAAGCGTCTGCCGCTGCCTCTGCTCTACCTCTCGAACTACTTTGAAACTCACCGCGACGAGTACTACGAGCGGCTTCAATCGGTGCGTGAGAACGCTGACATCGAGGGCTGGCTCGTCTTCTTTCTCACAGCGGTCCGCGCCCAAGCTGACGACGCCGTGACTCGCTCGCGACGCCTCATCTCCATTCGCGAGATCTACCACTCCGAGGCGATCAAAGAACGCTCGAGCCTGCCCAGACTCGTGGACATCATCGTGCGCAACCCTTTCGTGACCGTGAAGTCCGTGCAAGACGAACTCGAACTCACAAACCAGGGGACTCGGAACCTCATCAAGAACGCAGAGACTCGCGGCTGGCTTCGATCGCTCGGCACATTTGGACGCGGAGGCCGCGAACGCTGGTACTCACCAGCCATCTTCGAGGTCATCGAGATGCCGATGAGCTACGGCGACGCGTGATCGAACCATAGGCTGGCGAGATGGCTGCGGGCGCGACGATCTACACGTTCACGGTGACGCTGGCCGATGTCGACCGTGGCGTCTACGACGACCTGTCGCTGCGGGTGGCGCGGCATCCGTCTGAGACCGACGTGTTCATGCTGACGCGCGTGCTCGCCTATGCACTCGAGTACGAAGAGGGCATCACGTTCACCGAAGGTCTCTCCTCGACGGATGAGCCGGCGCTTGTGATCCGTGACGCGACCGGCGCGTTGACGGCCTGGATCGAAGTCGGAGCCCCGGATGCCGCGCGACTTCACGAGGGCAGTATGAAGGCCGAGCGCGTGGCTGTGTACACGCACCGGGATCCGGCCAAGCTCGTCGCGAGCTGGGCTGGCAAGCGCATCCACCGTGGCGACGAGATTCCCGTTGTCAGCTTCGACCGCGGCTTCCTCGAGACCGCGGCGTCAGGTATCGAGCGCCGAACGGCACTGACCGTCTCGGTTACCGAGAAGCATCTGTATCTCGACATCAACGGGCAGACGTTCTCGTCCGACATCCACTCCGTGTTCGCCGCCTGAGTCGACCTCAGACCCCGCCGATCCGCTCCGCAACCACGCGAGCCGTGGCCACGGGGTCGGGGCGATGCCCGCGGGACTCGGGCACGATGACGAGTTCTGCCGCTGGCATCGCCTCGGCGAGCGCACGAGATGACACCTCAAGGAACGGGAACGTCTCGGCTCCGCACAGCACTGCGGTCGGAACATCCAGGCCGAGCATCCGCTCGTTCGGAGAATCGCACGCACGCGCGAGGGCCGCGTCATAGACGACCGACTGTGCAAGGCCGACCAGATGCGGGAACATCGGGCTCTCACGGATCTGCTCAATCATCGCGTCAGGCAATCCGACGGCTTGGCGTTGGAAGATCGTGACGACATCTTCGCGACGACCCTCGTCGAGCAGACCCTGCAGCGTCTCGGGCAGGTCAGCAGGGACGTGCGAGTGCCCGAAGCCCAGCGGCGGCTCTGACAGGAAGAGGTGCGAGACCTGTGCGCCGCGGGATGCCGCCAGCAGCGCGAGCACCGCACCCGACGAATGGCCGAGAAGTGCCGCGCGGCCGCCGACGGCATCCACGACTGCTGCCACATCCTCCGCTTCCCGCTCGGGTGCGTATGGCGCGGTATCTCCGCTGCTACCTCGGGCACGACGATCGACAGTCACCCCGTGAAGACCGAGAGCGGCGAGAGCCTCCGCAAGCGGTACTCCGTCGCTCGCGGTTGAAAAGGCTCCGCCGACGATGACGACGGGCCGGCCCGACCCGAAGGTCTCGTAGGCGATGCGCGTACCGTCGGCCGAGATGGTCGTATCCATGCGGCCGAGCGTAGACCTCGCCGCGGACACCGAACAGGCCTCAGAAGGAGATGACGATTGCTCGCACCGCGGACCCTTATCCCCGGCCCCCTCCACGCCTCGCCAGCCGCAACGGCGAGACACTGGAACCGTGGACAAGACGCCTGTCTACTTCTACTCGTCGACCTCGAACCTCACGGGGCGCTTCGCGCAGCACCTGGCCGAGGCGACCGGCCGGGACGTGCACAACCTCGCCGACGCGAGCGTCCGACGCACCGAGGCATCCGGCCCCTGGGTCCTGCTGACCCCGTCATACAAGGCAGGCAACGCCGACGAAGTCACCTTGCCCGCAGGCGTCCGCAGTTTCCTGCGCTCCCCCGCGAACCGGCGCCGAATGGTCGGGATCATCGGGTCGGGCAACCGCAACTTCGGCGTCTACTACCAGGCAGCTGCCCGCGAACTCGCCACCAAGTCGGGCAGACCCGTGCTGTTCGAGTTCGAACTGGCGGGCACCCCCGAAGACGTCACCAACTGTGCACAGATTCTCGACGACCTGGATGCCGCGCTCGCTGCATCCCACCCCGCCGACGCCTGATCCGGAGCCGCCGGTCTGCGGCGATGGCATCCTGAGAGAGTGACCCGCCGACCCGGACTTCGCGCGCGCTTGCTCGTGCCGTTGTCGGGGGATCCGAACGGGATGCCGCCGTGGGTGCAGCGACTCGAGCGCGGCGACGATCCGGGGCTGTTCGCCGAAGACGGCGCAGCGTGGACTGTGCACGCGGGCATGCCGACGCTCGTCGCGGGCATCCGTGCCCTGCTCATGCAGGCCCTGCATCCTGGCGCGATGGCGGGGGTGCACGACTGGTCGCGCTACCGCGAAGACCCCCTCGGCCGCCTCGCGGGGACCGTCCGCTGGGTGATCTGCGTCACGTTCGGCTCGCGGGAGCAGGTGGATGCCGAACTCGGCCGCGTCGCCCGCTTCCACGCCGACGTCTCGGGCAAGTACCGCGACGGCACCGGCGCGAGCCGCGCTTACTCCGCCGCGGATGCCGACCTGGTCGAATGGGTGCATCTCGCGTTCACGGATGCCTTCCTCACCTGCCACGAGACCTGGGGCGGCGCGATCCCCGGCGGGCCGGATGCCTACGTTCGCGACTGGTCGACCGCGGGCCGACTCATGGGCGTGACCGATCCGCCCGAGACTGCCGCAGAGCTGCGCGCCCGGATGCACGGATACCTCGATCGCGGCATCCTGCGAGGTGACGAGCGCGTGCACGACGTCGTACGGTTCCTCCGTCGGGTCCCGCTCGACGGGTCGCTCCGGTGGGCCTACCGTCTGCTGTTCGCCGGCGCCGTGGCGACGATCCCGCGCGAGTATCGACGGATGCTGGGGCTGCGTCGCTCATGGCTGCCGGTGGTCACGATGACCCGGTTCGTGCTGTTCGTCGCCGGCAAGAGCCTCGGTAGCGGTCCGCGCGCGCACGACATGGCGCGGCGGCGGCTGCGTCGGCTCGAGGCATCCGGCACCGGGCCCGCCGAGGCGAGCTGAGCCCACCCGATGACACGCACGTAACGGCGCGTCCCGTAGGCTGCGGGCATGGAGGAACCCTGGGTCGAAGAGGCCGCGCACATGCTCGAGAAGTACACCGGCGACCCGCTGGCCGATGCGGTGCGCGGCACGGTGCGGGTGGTCTCGGCATCCGACCGCGAGGGTCGCGCGCGCTACCAGGCGTGTCAGCTCGAGGTCGTCACAACCACCGCAGGCATCCCGGAGACACGGATCAGCACCGAGGTCGTGACGAGCGCGAAGTACTGGCCGCGTGTCGGCTCGACCCTCCCGGCGCTGATCTCACCGAGCGACCCGACGCACATCGAGATCAACTGGGACGCCCTCGCGCGTCAGTGATCGGCGTCTGATTCAGCGGGCGTGACGCCCGGCGTCAGCCGATCGCGATCTCGACCTGCAGCTCTGCAGCCAACGTCTCGAGGTCTTCCTTCACGCGCGACAGATCGGTCCCGGCTGCAGCATGTGCCAGCACGGATGCCTCGAAGATGCGTCCTCCGGCCATTGCCGCGTCCCGCACCTCGGTCGACAGATCGTCGATGCTCAGCCCGTGCGCGGCGAGCACAGCGGAGACATCGCGGACGATTCCCGGGCGGTCGTTGGCGATAAGCGAGATCACGAGGGAACTGGCCGTGCGGTTGGACGCTGCGGCATCCGCCCCCGAGAGCGCCGTGACAGTCAGAGTCTCATCGAGCGCCAGCAGCGCATCCAACAGCACCGCCGCCGACTCCTCGGGAACCGAGATCTCGATCACCCCGGCGAACACGCCCGCGCGCTCAGCGAGCTGGCTTCCCTCCCAGTTGCCACCGTGGGCGCTCACGGCATCCGCGACCGCCGAGACAAGCCCAGACCTGTCTTCTCCGACGAGCGTGATCACGTAGCGAGGCACGCTCGCATGCTACTCCGCGGTCAGAATCCGCACAGCGGGCAAGTCGGGCTCTGCCCACCAGAACTGGTCGAGGTCGCCGACCCCGACCCACCGCAGCTCGTCGTGATCGGTACTTTCCGTCGGCCGCTCGCCCTCCAGTTCCGCGCGATAGCAGGCGAGGCGAATGATGCGGTCGCCGACGTGGGTGTCGTCGGTCGACAGATGTCCCGTGACACGGATGCCGACGCCGAGCTCTTCCTGCACTTCACGCACGAGCGCATCGATCGGGTCTTCCCCCGGTTCGACCTTGCCCCCGGGGAACTCCCAGCGGCCTGACTGACCGATGTGAGCCGCACGCCGGCACACCAGGATCTCGTCACCGTCTGTGACGACAGCGGCCACGACATCGATGGTTGGGACATCATTCACGAATACAATCCTCCTATCGCGCGTGATGGTGCGCGTCGGACGCCGCGCCGTACGCGGTGCGCGGCTCGGGGCCGCGGTGTCTGACTGGGGTAGCCAATGAGCGGGCAGGGGAGTGCGGATCCGGCGCATCGTGCACCAGCACATGTGCGCCCGCGCCATGGCGTGATCCTGTGGGCTGCCCTGGTGGCTGTGGCACTGGTGGCGATCATCGTCGGTGCGGTCGCAACCATCAGCCTGACAGATCCGGGGGCATCGGCAGCCGTAGCTTCAGCGACTCCGACCCGTCCCGCTACTCCTCCACCCCTGAGCGCGACGCAGCAGATGCTCGTCGATAGCGGCGACACGACGACCTGCGCGGTGTCGTTCGACGCCGCCGACCTCGACGTGCCGCCGATGCTGCAGCACGAGGGTCAGCTCTACGCGGGGCTACCGATCCCCTCCCGTGAGGGCGCTGTGTTCGCGGGCTGGTACGCCTCACCCGCAGGCGCCCAGAGCCTCAGCATCGCCGACCGCGTCAACGGGTCGGAGCTGGTCGACTGCGACGAGCGCGAGCGCACTCTCTATGGTGCGTGGACGACTCCCGAGGCTAACGCCGCCGAGGACGCGCAGGTCCCGATCCTCATGTACCACCAATTCACCTCGAAGCCCGAGGGCGAGTCGGGGTGGCTCCGCCTGAACTTCGCCTACATCGGCGACTTCGAGCAGCAGATGGCCTACATCGCCGACCAGGGCTTCTACCTTCCGACGTGGGACGAACTGAGCGCGTTCATCGATGGTCGGCTGTTCCTGCCTAACCACTCGGTCATCGTGACGGATGACGACGCCGACGCCACCTGGTACCAGCTGGCAGTCCCCGTGGTCGATGCCCATCACGTGCTAACAACCTCGTTCATGATCACGGTGGACCGGCGGGAACTGCATCCGTCTCCCTACGTCATCGTCCGGTCACACACAGAGGACATGCACCGCGCCGGCGCCAACGGCCAGGGACGCATGGTCAACGAGTCCGCCGACGTGATCGCCGCCGATCTTGAGGCATCCGCCGCGTACATCGGCGCGAAGGAAGTCATCGCGTATCCGTTCGGCCACTACAACGACACCGCCAAGGCGGGCGTCGCTGCCGCCGGGTTCGAGCTGGCACGAACGATCGACTACGGCTACGTACACATCGGCACAGACAAGCTCGCGCTTCCGGTCATCCGAATGAACTACGGGATGTCGGTGGGCGACCTCGCGAGGCAGATCGGCTGACCTCGCGTTACCGGATCGCGATCGGCGGCTCAGAGCTCGCCGGGAGCCATCACCTGCTCGTCGAGCTGTTCGAGGACCTCGCGGGTGCGGGTCTTGGCACCCGTGCGCCGGCTGCGCGAGGGTGCGTAGACCACGAGCGCGTGGAACAGGAACCGCGCAACGAACGCGATCACGAGGGTGATCGCGGTCGCGATGACCACCGAGATGTGCCACGTCGAGACCAGAAGCGCCGTGAGCGGGATACGCACGATTGCCTCGGCGTTGTTGAAGCCGAACGACTTCGCGAAGCGCTCCCAGACACCGGATGCCTCAGCCTTCACATCCTGGAAGACAAACCGTTCCTGCAGCAGGAAGTTGGCGATGATCGTGGTCTCGGCCGCGACGATCATCGCGGGAATGTCATGGACTCCCCATCGCGTCAACAGCCAGACGATCACGATGTTGGCGACGGCACCCAGGCCGCCGATGACGGCGAACATCGACATCTTGCCAAAGCGCAGCATCGTCAGCTGTGCGAGGAAATGCACGCCCTGTCGGAACGAGGCCTTGGATTCGCCGGCGTTGCGGTCGGCGAAGTCGAACGGCACCTCAGCGACTCGCAGGTTGGTGCGGGCGAGGATCTCGAGGAGAATCTTGAACCCGCGCGGCTTGAGCGTACGAAGATCGAGGCGGCGGCGATCGATGAGGAAGAAGCCCGTCATCGGATCGGTGACGCCCTTGAGGCGGCCCGGGAACATCGCCTTGGTCAGAAGCGTCGCCGACTTGGACACGGCAACGCGCGATGCTCCGGCCAGTCCGTCATTGGTCCCCTCGCCGCTGTATCGCGAGGCGACGACGACATCGACATCGCCCACCACGTAGCGGCGCCACAGGCGCGGGATGTCCTCAGGCGGGTGCTGAAGGTCGCCATCCATAACGATGCAGATGTCGGATGCCGCCGCGTCGAACCCCACCATCACCGCGCCGCCGAGGCCGCCCGTGGGGATGTCGCGGTGAATGAGGCGAACGGGAATCGCCGCCTCCGCAGCTACCCGGCGGATCTCATCAGCGGTACTGTCGGTGCTGTCATCGACGAAGACGATCTCTGCCCGGATGCCGCTCGTCGCCGATGCAACCCGAGTCACGAGTTCCGCGATGTTGGGTGCCTCGTTGTATGTCGGCACCACGATGGAAAGATCCATGGCTCAATGCTGGCATGCCTCGGCGAGTTCGCCGTAACGCTGTCCACTGATCCATAGCGCATCCACAGGCTGACCGGCCGATGAGTGCGCGGCGGTCGTACGCTGGATGCATGACTTCGGAAACTTCTGGCACCCTGACGATGTTCGGCGCTGACTGGTGCCGCGACTGCCGGCGCACCAAGGCGCAGCTCGATGAGCTGGGGGTTGCGTACGAGTACGTCGATCTCGAGGCCGACCCGTCAGCGGCGGATGTCGCGCGCGACATCTCTGGCCGCACCAACATTCCTGTCGTGGTCTATCCCGATGCGACGCACCATGTGGAGCCGAGCAACGCCGACGTCGAGGCGAAGCTGCGCGAGCTCGCACTGATCTCCTAGCTCTCTGACAGGGCAGTGAGACGGCGCATCACAGCGAGTGAGACGCCGTGCCGCGGACATATGCTGGAGCACGTCCGAAGGAGCGCGCCCATGCCGTCATCCGTTCGTCCCGCCGCAAACACGGTCACCGACGAGACCTCTGTCTCCGACTCGCTCGACGCAGCGATCGAAGAGCTGCGTGCGGGGACTCGCACCTGGAGCGCACTGACCCTCACGCAGCGGATCCGTCTGCTTCGCAGCATCCGCGCCACCGTCGCCGCCGAAGCCGAGGAATGGGCGCTCACCGCAGCCCGATCGAAGGGTCTCGAACCGGGGAGCCCCCTGGTCGGCGAGGAGTGGCTCACCGGACCGTACGCGACGGTGGTCGCGATCGACGCGTACATCGAGACTCTCTCGAGCCTGCGGGTCGGCGCCAGCCCGCTCGATCACGTTCGGGTGGGTGAGGCTCCAGGCGATCGCATCCGCGTGCATGCCTTCCCGACGAGCGCGGTCGATGGCCTCCTCCTCTCGGGGTACACCGGCGAGGTGTGGCTGCGTCCTGGTGTGACCCTCGCCGAGGCGCAACGCAGGGCCGGTCTCGGTCAGCTGACCTCGGGAGAGTCCGGTGGGGTCGGGCTCGTTCTGGGCGCGGGCAACATCACCTCGATCCCGGTTCTCGACGTGCTGTACGAACTCATCGCGCACAACCGGGTCAGCATCCTCAAGATCAATCCGACGCAGGACCCGCTTGCTCCGGTGTTCGGCCGCGCCCTGGCGCCCCTGATTTCACTCGGCCTGCTGCGCATCGTGCAGGGCGGCGGTGAGGTCGGCGCTGCCCTCACGGAGCACGCGGGTATCGACCACGTCCACATCACGGGAGCCGCCCGCACGTTCGACACGATCGTGTTCGGCCGCACCGCGACGGGCAAGCGCCGCGCACGGCCGCGGCTCTCAGTGCCGATCACCGCCGAACTCGGCGGCGTTTCCCCGATCATCGTGGTTCCGGGCCCGTGGACCGACGCCGACCTGCGCTTCCAGGCCGAACACGTCGCGACGATGCGCCTGCACAACAGCGGTCACAACTGCGTCGCGGGACAGGTCGTGATCCTGAGCGCCGAGTGGGTCCAGCGCGAGCAGTTCCTTGCGGAGGTGGAGGCGGCGATGGCCCGCGCGCCGCAACGACCTGTCTGGTACCCGGGGGCGCAGGCGCGCCTAAACGAGGTTGCCGAGACCTACCCGAGCGCGCACTGGTCGTCGGGCCACACCCGCGCGGTCATCGACGTTGGCACGGATGCCGACCCGACGCCCATCGAGACCACCGAGTACTTCGCCCCGGCGCTGGGCGTGGTGACCCTCCCCGGCAATGGCCAGGAGTTCCTCGACGCCGCTGTCGAATACGCGAACGCGCGACTGACCGGAACCCTCGGCGCCAACCTTCTCATCGATCCCGTCACGGAAGCGGCCCTCGGCGACGGGTTCGAGCGCGCGGTCGCAGAGCTGCGCTATGGAACCGTGGCGATCAACACCTGGACCGGCGTCGCGTTCGGCATCCCGACGATGCCGTGGGGCGCGTATCCCGGCGGGACGCTCGAAGACGTCCAGAGCGGCATCGGCGTCGTCCACAATGCGCTGCTGCTCGACGACATCGAGCGCGGGGTCATGCGCGGGCCCTTCCGGCCCTTCCCCCGCTCGGCCGGTTCTCTGGTCGGCCCCGGGACGTTCTCGGCGCTTCCCCGGCCGCCCTGGTTCGTCACCAGTCCCGGCGCCGCCGACGGTGGGCGGCTGCTCACCAGGTTCCGCATCCGCCCGCGCCTGACGACCCTGCTCGGCATCCTCGAGTCGGCGTTCCGGTCGTGAGCGGCGGCGCACGCCCTCGAGCCACGCGCCGCCGTGGCGGGGAGCTGGACGCCGACTACGTCATCGTCGGTGCAGGTTCGTCGGGAGCCACCCTCGCCGCGCGGCTCAGCGAGGATCCGAAGGTCACGGTGCTGCTACTGGAAGCGGGAGGCCCCGACCGCGCCCTGGAGCTGCATGTCCCAGCGGCCTTCAAGAAGCTGTTCCGCGGCCCGTACGACTGGGGATACGACACCGTGCCCCAGCCCGAGCTGGAGGGTCGCCAGGTCTATTGGCCGCGGGGCAAGACGCTCGGCGGCTCGTCATCGCTCAACGCCATGATGTGGGTGCGCGGGTTCGCGGCCGACTACGACGAGTGGGGCGCTGCTGCGAGCGAGCGCTGGTCGTGGGATGCCGTACTGCCCGTGCTGCGCCGCATCGAGAACGTGCAGGATGCCGTCGACCCATCACTCGGTCGGTCAGGCCCGCAGAACATTGAGCGGCAGCGCGACCCGCGGCCTCACACCGCCGCGTTTCTCGCAGCCGCGCGCGAGCTGGGATACGCCATCACCGAAGCGAACCTCCCTGCCGGTCAGGGGTTCTCGCAGACGATGGTGACGCAGCGGCGCGGCGCCCGGGCGTCGACCGCCGACACGTACCTGCGGCCCGCAGCGTCGCGACCGAACCTCCGCATCGTAACCAACGCCGAGGTGCGTCGTGTGACGGTCACCACTGACGGCTACAACGGACCGCGGGCCACCGGGGTCTACGTCGACATCGCTGGCACGACCCGCCACGCCCGCGCCCGGCGCGAGGTGATCCTCTGCGGCGGCGCGATCAACACTCCCCAGATCCTGATGCTCTCGGGCATCGGGCCGGCAGACGAGCTCGCCGAGGTCGGCATCCGTCCGCTCGTGGACTCCCCCGAGGTCGGCAGGAACCTGCAGGACCACCTCGTCGCGGGGCTTGCCCCTGCCGCATCGGGCGGCACACTGTACGGAGCCGAGCGCCCGGCCGAGCTGCTGCGCTACCTCACAACTCGGCGCGGAATGCTCACCTCGAATGTCGCCGAGGCCCACGGTTTCGTCCGCACCGCGCTCGCCGACCGTGTCGGTATGCCGGGCGGCCTCCCCGATATCGAGATCATCTTCGCTGCAGCCCCGTATGTCGGCGAGGGCCTCGTTCCCCTGCCGGGCGAGGGCATCACTGTTGGCGCGATCCTGTTGCGCCCGCGCAGTCGCGGCAGCATCCGTCTTGCCTCGGCCGATCCCCAGGCCCACCCGCTCATCGACCCCGCCTACCTGAGCGACGCCGAAGGCACGGATGCCGCGACCCTGCGCGCCGGTCTCGAGGTGTGCGAGAAGCTCATCGCGACATCGTCCCTGGGTGCCGTCACGACCGGCGAGTGGGTACAGCCCCAGGGCGGGGAGCGGATGACCAGCGCCGAGCGTATCGAGCTGTCACTGCGGCGGTACTCGCACACGCTCTACCACCCCGTCGGCACCGCTCGAATGGGCGCGGATGCCGCATCTGTCGTCGACCCGGAGCTGTGTGTGCGCGGCATCTCGGGCCTGCGCGTGGCGGATGCCTCGGTGATGCCGACGATCATCCGCGGTCACACCCACGCTCCGTCCATCGTGATCGGCGAGATCGCAGCCGATCTTCTGCGCAGACAGAGTGCCGCGCGTACCTCCAGCGTTCGCTGAGGCGGGACTATCGGGCCAACCCGAGACCCGCCCGACGACTACGCTCTGGGTCATGGCTCCTGACGCGACGCCCACGACAGTCACCATCACCGGCGCAGGCGGACAGATCGGCTACGCGCTGCTGTTTCGCATCGCGGCAGGCGACATGCTCGGACCCGACCGGCCCGTGCGACTGCGGCTGCTGGAGATTCCGCAGGGGATGAAATCGGCAGAGGGCGCAGCCCTCGAACTCATGGATGGTGCATTCCCGCTGCTCTCCGACGTCGAGGTCACCGACGACGCCCACACCGGTTTCGACGGGTGCAACGTCGCGCTCCTCGTCGGCGCGCGCCCTCGAACCGCAGGTATGGAACGCGCCGACCTCCTCGAGGCGAACGCCGGAATCTTCGGGCCGCAGGGAGCCGCGATCGGCGCTGTGGCCGCCGACGATGTGCGGGTGCTCGTGGTCGGAAACCCCGCGAACACGAACGCGCTCATCGCCTCGGCATCCGCGCCCGACGTGCCGGCCGAACGCTTTGCCGCGCTCACCCGACTGGACCACAACCGCGCGCTCGCGCAGCTTGCCGCAGCCGTGGAGCGGCCGGCGGCGAGCCTCGAGCGGATGACGATCTGGGGCAATCATTCGGCGACGCAGTTCCCCGACGTCGACCACGCCCTCGTCGACGGGATGCCGGCGCGCGCTGCGCTTGCGCAGCGGTTCGGCGGCGAGGATGCGGCGCTGACCTGGCTCGATGACACCTTCATCACGCGGGTCGCGAAGCGGGGGGCCGAGATCATCGAGGTCCGCGGATCCTCGTCGGTGGGTTCCGCTGCCGCTGCGGCCATCGACCATGTCCGGGATGAGACCGCAGGAGTCGCGTGGACCTCGGCGGCGGTCGTCTCCCACGGCGAATACGGCGTTCCTGAGGGCCTCATCTGCTCGTTCCCGGTCTCGTCGGACGGCACCGGCTACCGCGTGATCGAGGGTCTCGACGTGGACGCTCGCTCACGGGCGCGCATCGATGCATCCGTGGCCGAACTCGTCGCAGAGCGGGATGCTGTCGCCGCACGAGGACTGCTGTGACGACGACCGAAGCGTTCCTCTTCGTCATCGGCGGCGTGCTCGTCGTCGCGATGACGGCAAGAGTTGCTCCGCGCATCAGAGTCGCCGGTCCGCTTCTTCTCGTGCTGATCGGCATCGTCGCAAGCTACCTTCCGTTCCTGCCCGACATCAGCGTCAACCCGGAACTCATCCTGGTGGGAGTGCTGCCCCCGCTGCTCTACTCGGCGGCAGTGTCGCTGCCCGCCGTCGAGTTCCGCCGGGACCTCCTTCCCATCGCGGGTCTCGCGGTCGTTCTCGTCTTCGTGAGCTCGTTCGTGCTGGGAACGTTCTTCTGCCTCGTGATCCCCGACCTCGGGTACCCTCTCGCACTTGCCCTCGGCGCGATCCTCAGCCCCACGGATGCCGTCGCCACGGCGGTAGCCAAACGGCTGGGCGTGTCCCGACGAGTCGTGACGATGCTGGAGGGCGAGAGCCTGCTCAACGACGCAAGTGCACTGGTCATCTTGAACTCGGCAGTGGCGGCATTCGTCATGATCGCCTCGACCGGCCAGGCTCCGCCAGCCATCGACGCGGTCGGCGGGTTCTTCTGGGCGGTGTTCATCGCGATCGTGATCGGTGCGATCGTCGGTTACGCGAACCTTCGTCTGCGATCGTGGCTACGCAGCTCGGCGGCGACGACGGCAGCCGGGTTCATCGTGCCCTTCGTCGCGTACCTCCCCACCGAGGAGTTGGGTGGGTCCGGGCTCGTCGCCGCCGTGGTCGCCGGAATTGTCACCGGCCAGGGCGCGGCTCGGTGGTTCACGCCCGAACAGCGCATGTCCGACCGCGTCACCTGGCACACCGTCGAGCTGCTCCTCGAAGGCGGCGTCTTCCTCATCATGGGTCTCGAGATGAGCGAGATCGTGACGGGCACCGCCAACGGCATCCACGGCATCGGGCACGGACTGTGGATCGCTGGCGCAGCCTTGGGCATCCTGCTCCTTGTCCGGACCGGATACGTGGCGTTGCTGGTCTGGGGGCAGGGCCGCAGGCTGCACCCGAGACGCACCGAGCGGTTGAACGCCATCTCCGACCGAATCGATGAGATCGAAGCCGGCGGTCCTGAACAGTACGGTGACCGAGGCCGACGCATCACCGAGGCGGGCTGGAACCGTCGCCTCGCCATCTTCCGCCGCCGGATCTCTCGGGCGATGTCAGACCTCAACTACTACCGAGCCGCACCCCTCGGCTGGAAGCACGGCACGATCATCGTCTGGTCGGGGATGCGTGGTGTCGTCACCCTCGCCGCAGCCCAAACCCTGCCGGCCGATGCCCCCTCCCGACACTTCCTCATCTTCGTCGCCTTCACCGTCGCCCTGACGAGCCTCATGCTGCAGGGCTTCACTCTCCCCGGGCTGGTTCGCCTGCTCCGTGTCTCCAACGAGGACGACGAGAACCTGGTGCGATCCGAGCAGCAACGGCTCGAGCGCGAGATGCACCAGGCTGCACTGCTGGCAGCCGACGAGGGGTCGCTCACACGACGCGACGGCACGCCATTCGCGACGGAGTTCGCCGAGCGGGTCGGACCCCTGTTCCTGCAGGCTGGCGAGGCAGAGGATGACGAGGCCCGCGACATCCTCGAACTACGGCTCGCCCTCATCCGCGTGCGCCGGGAACGGCTCATCGAACTCAGTAGTGGCGGCCAGTTCGGCAGCGCGGCACTGCGCCGGGCCCTCGCTGAACTCGACGCTTCGCAGATCAACCTCGAGCTGCGCCTCGAGAGCGCTGACTGACACAACACCCCGCGCGCCGGCCTCGCAACCGTCAGGCACAATAGCCGTGGAGGCCTCCATGACTGACGATCAGGGCGGGCCCGTTGCGGCATCCCCCGGCGCGCACCAGGCGGCGGAGTGCCCGACGTGCTTCGCGCCACAACGCGCCGACAGTGCGTGGTGGCGAGCGCGCCCCTCGGACGCGCGTCTGGTTGGCGTTGTCGTCTCCCGCGAGGGGATGCCGCCGGTGGTGAGTCAGCGCGAAGCCCTGACTCGATTCGGTGTGCCGATCGACGGCTTTCGGCATCCGTCACCCGAAACCCTCGAGTCGTGGGAGGACCGGCTGGCGCGCCTGTTCGGACGCCTGCGCCGCGGCGATGTCGTCGTTGTCGCAACAGTCCATGCTCTGGGGCGAGACGTCGGAGAAGAGATCCGCACCGTGGCCGAGCTGCGCCGCCGCGGCGTCATCGTGAAGGTCGTCGACCATGACGCGCCACACCTGCTCGAGACGGGCGTCACGCTTGCCACTCCAGAACTGACCGACCCCGACGCCGAGGCGCCGCGGTAGCGACTCGGGTGCCGGGATTCAGGCGGCCCGCCAGCACCCGTCGAGGTGATCGTCGACCATCCCAGCCGACTGCATGAGGGCGTACATCGTCGTCGGCCCGACGAATCGGAACCCGCGGCGCCGCAGCTCACGGCTCAGGGCGTCGGATGCCGCCGTGGTGGCCGGTAGCTCGCTCAGCGCTCGGGGGCGCGGCCGCTCGCCCGGCGGGACGGCGAACGACCACAGCAGCGCATCGAGTTCGCCCGCCGACATCCCTGCCACGAGCCTCGCGTTGGAGATCGTCGCCTCGATCTTGGCCCGGTTGCGCACGATCCCGGCATCCGCCATGAGGCGCTCGATGTCGTCGTCGCCGAACGTGGCGACGACATCGGGCTCGAAGCCCGCGAACACCTCACGGAAGCGCGGACGCTTGCGCAGGATCGTGATCCACGACAACCCAGCCTGAAAGCCTTCGAGGCTCATCTTCTCGAACAGCGCACGGTCACCGTGCAGCGGCTGCCCCCACTCCTCGTCGTGATAGCGGATGTAGTCCGGATCGGCGCCGACCCAGCCGCAGCGGGCCACACCATCGCCGTCGATGACCAGATCGGAGCGGACCACGTCAGGACTCATGCTCACAGGCTAAAGTCCGCCGCCGACATCGGCTGTTCGCCGGCGTGCTGGCCTCACCGGTCGGCTGCGGGACTCACGCCGAAGCGCGCACGATAGGCGCGGTGGAAGGTCCCCACATCGGTGAACCCGCACTCCTGCGCGATGGCCGCGACAGTGCGTGTACGTGGTGCGGGAGCCAGGAGAACCTGACGCGCCCGGTCCAGGCGCGCCGCGCGAAGATAAGCACCGAACGTGGTGCCGTCGCGCCCGAACTGCTTGTGCACCGTGCGTACCGAGCACCCGAACGCCCGCGCCACTTCCGCCGGACCGAACTGAGGATCAGTCAGACGTCCCTCCACATAGGACTTCATGGTCGCGACCCGGTCAGGCGGAGCGATGCCCCGGGATGCCGCGTCGAGCAGCTCCAGAACAGTGTCGACCATGGCACTGGCAGCGCCTGCTAGACGCGCACGCGTGGCCGCCGCGAGCATCCCCATTTGGGTGCCGAGGAGGGTGCCGACACCGCCACGGCTCAGAACATCGTTGAGAGCATCCGGTTCGGCGAGGCGGCGACCGACGAGCGATTGCGGGATGCGAAGCGATGACAGCCGCAGCCGATGATTCTGACCCACCGTCACCGTGAACGGCTGAGCGTTGTCCAAGACGAGGGCGGATGCTGCGCCGGCAGACCACTCGCGGCCGCCCTGCTGCAAACCCCAGGGGGTCGTGCTGTGGTTGATGAACAGGGCGTCGTCGGGGACGTGGCGAATCGAGCTCCGGGTGCGATCGGCCCACACCCCCGGTGTATCGATCATCCCGAGCGAGGCGCCCCCCAGGTCATACGTCGCGAAGTCGGCGTCGAAGCTCGGCCGTTCCGGACGCCGGGGAAGCACGCCGACATAGACGTCGGCTATCGCATCGCAGAACAGCTCATGGCCGCTCCACCCCGGCATCCCTCGGGTGGATCCTTGGATGGTCGGGCCCCACTCTGCAGCCATCGCCACTCCTTCGCACACGGCGCCACTGCCCACGCGAACTCTCGCGAATACGTTGAGACACTAACCCGATCCCTCGAGAAAGGACACTGATGTCCCGCCCCACATTGCTCCTGGTTCATGGCGCCTGGCACGGCTCCTGGGCCTTCGAGCCGCTCGAAAGCATCCTCGTCGACCGCGGCTGGACCGTGGAAACCGTCGACCTGCCAACCGTGCACGCCGAAGACAAGGCGACACTCACGCTGCAGGACGATGCGGATGCTGTCGCCGCAGCCATCGACAGCATCGACGGCCCGGTCGTTGTCGTTGCGCACTCGTACGGCGGTGTTCCGACGACACAGGGTGCCACCGATCCGAAGGTGGCCCACATCGTCTATATCGCGGCCTTCGCCCTCGACGAGGGCGAATCGCTGCTGGGTGCGGTCGGTGGGGTCGCGCCCGACTGGTGGGTCATCGATGGCCCGCTGTCAACGGCCGGCAACGACGAACTGCCCCCGCACACGCTCTTCTTCAACGACATGAGCGAGGACGAGGCTGAGCGTGCGAGTTCGCGACTGCTCTCGCAGGCCGTGCAGCCGTTCTCTGACACACTCACGCAAGTCGCCTGGCGTGGCCGGCCCACGACCTATCTGATCACCGAGAACGACACCGTCTTCCCGGTGGTGGCGCAGGAAGCTCTCGCGGCCCGCGCCGGCGCACAGACCGCACGACTCGCCTCCAGCCACTCGCCGTTCCTGTCGCAGCCGGATGCCGTCGCCGACGTCATCGAAAAGGCAGCGCAGAGCGTCGCGTAACGGACCCGGTGGGGCGCGGCGCGCGAGCGCGCTGCGCCTCACCGACCGGACTTGGCTACCTTCTCGGGAATCGGCGCGGACCCCTGGGCTGCCTGGCGCGCGTAGTAGTCGGACGCCTCGTCCTGGCGGGCCTGCTCTGCGCCGGACGCGATGGGCGCGCGAACGTGCTCGGGTTCGTAGCCGAACGCGTCGACGAGTTCCTGGGCGTGCGGGCGCAGTCTGCGCAGCAGCCGGTCGATGTAGCGGGTGACTGCAGCGGCCCGCTGGGTCGACAGACGTCCGTTGATGAGGTACCACGAGAGGTGCTTCTCGATGAGGGTCAGACCGAAGAGGTCGCGCAGCCACGTCAGGACCTGCTTGGTGTCGGCATCCTCGATGCGGTTCAGGGCATCCGTGAATGCCTCCCACTGCAGCAGCTCGCCGTGGGCACGCCCCGCTTCGATGAGCTCGGCCTGGTTCTCGGTGAACAGCGCAGCGGCATCCGTCTTCGACATCTTGGATGCCGGGCGCAGCCGCCCGGCGATGTCGGCGACCATCTGCTGAACGCGGTCGCCCAGAAGCTCGTGCTGCTGCTCGGCGCGAAGGCCGCGCTCGACAGCGCGAGCGGTAGATCCGAAGTCGGTGACGACCTGGCCGAACTGGCGCAGGCCCGCACCGTGGACGACGTTGCCGGCAGTCTGGCCTACAGCGAAGCGGGCGAGGGAAGCGGCATCCTTACCCTTGAACTGCTTGGCGTAGTCAGAGAGCAGCCGCTTGCCGACCAGCTGCAGCAGCACGTTGTTGTCGCCCTCGAAGGTCACGTAGATGTCGAGATCGGCACGCAGGGCCGTGAGGCGGTTCTCGGCAAGGAAGCCCTGGCCGCCGCAGGCTTCGCGCGCCTCCTGAATCGTGTCGAGCGCGTTCCAGGTCGAGAGCGCCTTCAGCGCCGCAGCCAGGGTCTCGAGATCTTCGCGCTCCTCGGGGGTGTCGGTGCGACCGCTGAAGACGCCGTCGAACATCTGCAGCAGCTCGTCGTGCGCGAAGGCCTGCGCGTAGACCTGCGCGAGCCGGGGAAGCAGGCGACGCTGGTGCTTGCCGTAGTCGAGCAGGGTGACCTCGGGAGTTCCTGCGCCGCTGTCGAACTGGCGCCGCTGGTTGCCGTAGGTCACCGCGATCGTCATGGCGAGCGCGGATGCCCACGTCGAGGCGCCGTCGAGCGAAACGCGGCCCTGCACGAGGGCGCCGAGCATCGTGAAGAAACGGCGGCCGGGGCTGTCGATGGGGCTGGAGTAGGTGCCGTCGGGGGCGACATCGCCGTAGCGGTTCAACAGGTTCTCGCGCGGGATGCGGACCTGATCGAAGTGCAGGCGACCGTTGTCGATGCCGTTGAGGCCGCCCTTGACGCCGTCATCCTCACCGCCGACTCCGGGCAAGAAGGCGCCCTCGTCATCGCGGATCGGCACGAAGAAGCAGTGCACGCCGTAGTTCACGCCCCCCGTGATGAGCTGCGCGAACACCGTCGCAGCCTTGCCGTGCAGCGCGGCGTTGCCAAGGTAGTCCTTCCACGCACCCCGGAAGGGCGTGTGGATGACGAACTCTTCGGTGTCGGGGTCGTAGGTCGCCGTGGTTCCGATCGCCGCGACATCCGACCCGTGCCCCGTTTCGGTCATGGCGAAGGCGCCGGGCAGGGCGAGGGAGATCACGTCGGGAAGCCAGCGGTCGTGGTGCTTCTCAGTGCCGAGTTGATAGATCGCCGAGCCGAACAGCCCCCATTGCACGCCCGACTTGATCTGCAGGCTCGGATCGGCGAGCACGAGCTCCTCGAAGCCGGCGAGGTTGGCGCCGTTGTCTTCGAGCCCGCCGTACTTCTTGGGGAACGCGCGGCGGGATCCGCCAGCGTCGACGAGGAGATGAAGTTGGCTGAGGACCCGCTCGCGGTGCTCTTGCATCGGCAGGCCATTGATCTGCCAGAAGGCCGGGTCCTTGATGAGTTCACGGGCTTCGCGGCGAGTGTCGGCCCACGTGCCCAGCAGCATCCGCGTGACCAGATCGGCGTCGATGCGCGGTTCAGCGGTAGGAGTTTCGGACGGACGGACGGCAGCGTCAACCATGGGATCACCTCTCGATGAGGGGGAAGGGAACGTCAGGCTCCACCGTAGGCATCCCACAAAGACGTCTCAAATCGCTTCACGATGCCTACAACGCGGGTCGGCCAGGTCGGTCGGGCTGGTTGTGGCGTTGCGACAGGGCACTCAGGGAGCCCTCAGCACGGATGCCGCCTCAGTCGCTGCTCTCGCGCTGCACCCACTCGACGGCGCGCTCGGCGACTGTCGCCACATCCTCGGCGACATCGACCACGACGCCAGGCTCGTCGGTCTCGAGCGGTTCGAGCGTGGCCAGCTGCGACGCCAGCAGCGCCGGCGGCATGAAGTGTCCGGTGCGAGCCAGCGCCCGGGCGCTGAGCAGCTCGGGGTCACCGGTGAGGTGGACGAACACCGTGTGTGGCGCACGCGCGCGCAGGCGATCGCGATACGACCGCTTCAGCGCGGAGCACGCGACGACGACGCCGGATGCCGCGGCTGCCCCACTGTCTGGCACCTCGCCGCCCGTGGAGCGCAGCGCCAACCGGTCGCCGACCAGGTCAAGCCACGGCATCCTGTCGGCATCCGTCAACGGAATACCCTGCGACATCTTTGCCACGTTCTCGGCCGGATGCAGGTCGTCGGCGTCGACGAACGGGAGGTGCAGGCGCCGGGCGATCTCGATCCCGACCACCGACTTTCCGCTCGCACTGACTCCCATGACGACGATCGCGGTGCCGGGTCGGGTCATGCTGCCAGCCTAGGGGTGCCCGACCGCCGGTTAGAGCGTAAGCCCGTGACCGAAACGGAAGAGCGGGTCGGCGGTGTCGAAGGGGACATCGGGGCGCGAGGCCTCGACCGCGGCCATGCTGCGAGGTACGTCGAACGGCAACTTTCCGCGGGCAGCGACCTTCCCCGAGAGGACCGACAGCAGCGCGTCGGCGCTCGCGCCCCAGTTCACGACGACCGCGTGCGCGGCCTCGACGATCGGCGCAAGAATCGCGGGTCGATCGAGGAACACATCCACGACCGTCGTCGTCACCGCAGCGATCTCGGCGACGCGGGCAATCGTCTCGTCAGCGAAGTCGAGCGAGCCGGCGTGGAAGAAGTTCTCGAACGCGGTGGCACGCGGCTCGAAGGGAGCCTGCAGCCGGAGGATTGCGAGGTCGGCATCCTCCGGGCTCTCGACGACCTCACCATACGCGCTCGCCACCGCAGGATCGATGCCCTCGACATAGAGGCCCAGTCCCGCGGCGAACGGCAGCGTCGGTGTCGTCGCAGCGCGCTGCACGCCGTTGGTGAGCACCGTCACCGACGCCTGCTGGGCCGCGACACCCGCTGCCCGGAACTCGGCGTTGCCGACGATGCGGTCTGCGGCATCCTCGTCGACGTACGGGTTGTCGAAGAGTCCGAGCACGAACTTCTCGCGCAGCAGGCGTCGCGCCGAGACATCCAGGCGGTCCTCGCTGAGCGCGCCGGCGCGGACAAGCTCGATCAGCAGGGTCGGGTCGTCCTCGCCGCCGAACTGATCGGCACCGGCATCGAGGATCTTGACCGCTCGCTCACCCGGGGTCAGGTGCTCGGCACCCCATGCGCGGGCGGGGAAGTCATCGCCCAAGATCGGCTGATCGGTCAGCAGTCCCCAGTCGGTGCAGACGATGCCGTCGAAGCCGTAGCGCTCGCGCAGCAGGCCCGTCAGGACACTCTTGTTGAAGCCGAATCCAACCTCTTCGTACTCGGTGCCCACCGGCATCCCGTAGTACGGCATCACCTGGCGGACGCCGGCGTCGAACGCCGCCTCGAAGGGCTTCAGATGCAGCTCGAACTTGCCGCCGGGGTAGACCTGCTCACGGCCGTACGCGAAGTGCGGGTCTTCGCCGTCTTTCTGCGGGCCACCTCCGGGGAAGTGCTTGACCATCGTCGAGACGGCGCCTGGCCCGAAGGCCGAGCCGTTCTGGAAGCCGCGGATGTAGGCGGCGCCGAGCTCTCCCGACAGGTCGGGGTCCTCGCCGAACGTCTGCAGCTGACGCGCCCAGCGGGGCTCGGTGGCGAGGTCGACCTGGGGGTGCAGGGCAGCACGGATGCCGACAGCGGTGTATTCCTGGCGAGCGATGTCACCGAAGCGCTCGACGAGTTCAGCATCCTGGGTCGCGGCAAGGCCGAGCGGCTCGGGCCACTGCGAGAACGGCCCAGCGAAGATCGCCGCGCCCGGGTTCTCGCTGAACGAATGGCGCGGGTCGGTGGAGATCGTGACGGGAATGCCCAGGCGCGTCGAGGCTGCGAGCTCCTGGAGCTTGTTGTGCCAGCGCGCGATCTCGCGTGCCGTGGGGGCCGCGCCCAGCAGGTTGAAGTGCGTGAGGTGGCGCTCCACGACGTACTCGCGGTTCGACGCGATCCCGAATGCGGGATCGCCATCTGACAGCTCACCGCCGGGGCCGAGAGCGATCATCGTCTGGAAGAACAGACCCGCCTTCTCCTCCAGGGTCATCTGCTGAAGCAGGATCTCGACGCGTTCCTCGATCGGGAGCGCGGAGTCCTTGTAGCGGGTGTCGACGGAGGGAACGGATGCGGTCTCGGCGGCGCCATTGCTCATGGCATCACATTAAACCGAGCGTTGTTTGGTTTTCAACTCGAGTGCGCGGCGACGACGGCGAGGACGGCGTCGCCGTAGGCATCCTTCTTCTTCGCCCCGATCCCGGTGATGCCCTCCAGGCCCGCAGGTGAGGTCGGACGGGCGGCGGCGAGCGCGCGCAGCGTCACGTCGCCGAACACGACATACGCGGGGACTCCCTGCTCGCGGGCGGTTTCGGCACGCCAGGCGCGGAGCGCCTCGAACAGGTCGCGATCGGCGGGCGCGACATCCGTTGCCGCCGTTTTGCGTACCCGGGCAGCTCCCGCGCGGCCGGCAACGTCGCGGCGCAGGGGCACTGCCTGTTCGCCCTTGAGCACGGGGCCGGCAGCCTCACCAAGAGCGAGAGTGCCGTACTCCCCGCGGGCGACCAGGATGCCGCGCGCAAGCAGCTGCCGCACGACGCTGCGCCAGTCCTGGTCGGACAGGTCAGACCCGATGCCATAGGTCGCGAGGCTTTGATGACCCAGCTGACGGATGCGCTCAGTGTCGGCGCCGCGCAGGATGTCGATGAGTTGCCCAGCCCCGTAGGCCTGGCCGCGCTCACGCTGGAGACGCACGATCGTCGACAGGAGCTTCTGCGCCGGAACGAGTCCGTCCCAGGTCTCGGGAGGCTCGAGGCACGTGTCGCAGTTGCCGCACGGCTCGGCGGGCTGGCCAAAGTAGCCGAGCAGATTCACCCGCCGGCACTCGACGGTCTCGCAGAGGGCGAGCATGGCATCCAGGTGCTGGTGCTGGCGTCGCTTGCGGGCGAGATCGCCCTCGCCGCCGTCGATGAGGCGACGCTGCTGCACGACATCCGCGAGGCCATAGGCCATCCACGCGACCGACGGCTCGCCGTCGCGGCCGGCGCGGCCGGTCTCTTGGTAGTAGCCCTCGACCGACTTCGGCAGATCGATGTGCGCGACGTAGCGGACGTCGGGCTTGTCGATCCCCATGCCGAACGCGATCGTGGCGACCATGACGACGCCGTCCTCGCGGAGGAACCGCTGCTGGTTGGCAGCACGGATGCCGGGATCCAGCCCCGCGTGATACGGCAGCGCGTCGATCCCCTGACTCCGCAGGTAGGTAGCGGTCTGCTCGACACTCTTGCGACTCAGGGCATAGACGATGCCCGACGCTCCCGCGGCCTGCGCACGAACGAACGCCGTGAGCTGGCGGCGCACGTCGGTCTTGGGCTCGATCCGGTACTGGATGTTGGGACGATCGAAGCTCGCGACGAAGTGGCGGGCCTCGGGCAGGTGAAGCCGGTCGGTGATCTCGCGGTGGGTCTCGCGCGTCGCGGTCGCGGTGAGCGCCATCCGGGGGACGCCCGGGAAGCGCTCGGCGAGATCCCCGAGGGCGAGGTAGTCGGGGCGGAAGTCGTGACCCCACTGCGACACACAGTGGGCCTCGTCGATCGCGATGACGCTGATTCGACCCCGCTGCAGCAGCGCGGTCGTCGCGGCACCCGACAGGCGCTCGGGTGCGACGTAGAGCAGGTCGAGCTCCCCGTTCAGGTACGCGCGCTCGGTCTCGGCGCGCTCGGGGGCAGACTGCGTGGAGTTCAGGGCCGCCGCACGCACGCCGTTTGCCCGGAGCGCCTCGACCTGATCGTGCATGAGCGCGATGAGCGGCGAGATCACGAGGCCCGTGCCCTCGCGCACGAGCGCAGGCACCTGGTAGGTGATGCTCTTTCCGCCACCTGTCGGCATGAGCACGACGGCGTCTCCGCCCGCGACGACATGCGCGACGATGTCGGCCTGATCCGCGCGGAACGCGTCGTAGCCGTAGACCTCGCGCAGCACGGCGAGGGGGTCGACTCCCGTGAACGATCGGGCGGGAGCCGCCGACACGCGACGGATGCCGACTGCGGATGGCGCCCAGTCCTCGGGTGGCTCGTCACCGTCGGGCGGTGGGGCGAGTTCGTCGGGATCCCACACCAGGTCGGCGTAGGGATCCTCGGGCGTACTCACCGCTCCACCGTATCCGGCGCCGCCGACGCCCAGTCCCTACCGCTCGCAGGCGCCCCGCTCACAACCGCACGACCTCGGTTACACGCACCACGGCGGTTCCCTCCTCGACGGATGCTGCCAGGTCGACCTCGGCGCGGATGCGCCAGTCATGGTCGCCCGCCGGATCGTCGATGATCTGCTCGACACGCCAGGTTTCGGCATCCGTCGTGTCAATGACGCACAGCTGCGGCGAGCGCGCAGGACCGCCGGTGAGGATCTCGTCGTGCTCGTCGTAGTACCGATCCATCGCCGCCGACCAGTCGACGCCCGGATCGAGCTCGGCCAGCCCGTCGTCGTCTTGCAGCGCCGCCAACTGGATGCGGCGGAATAGTTCGTTGCGCACGAGCACCGTGAAGGCGCGACGGTTTGTCAGGACCGACGGCGGTGCCGGCGGCACGACGGGGGCCTCGGGGTCGGCGACCGGGTTCGTGAGGGATGCCCACTCATCGACCAGCGACGAGTCGACCTGCCTGACCAGTTCGCCGAGCCACTCGATGAGGTCGAGCACCTCGTCGGTCTGCGCCTCGGCCGGCACGGTCTGGCGGACGGCGCGGTAGGCATCCGAGAGGTAGCGCAGCACGAGGCCTTCGCTCCGGGCAAGCTGGTAGAACGACACGAACTCGCCGAACGACATCGCCCGCTCATACATGTCGCGCACCACCGACTTGGGCGAGAGCTCGAAATCGAGCACCCACGGCTGACTCGACGCGAACACCGCGAATGACTGGGCCAGCAGCTCGGCGAGCGGCTTCGGATAGGTGATGTCTTCGAGCAGCGCCATCCGTTCGTCGTACTCGAGCCCGTCGCGCTTCATCGCCGCCACCGCCTCGCCTCTCGCGCGGAACTCCTGCTGCGAGAGGATCGCGCGCGGGTCATCCAGCGTCGCCTCGATCACGCTCACGACATCCAGCGCATAGTGCCCGGTGCCGGCCGTCGTCTTGGCACTCGAAGTTCGCAGATCCGCGCCACGTTCGGAGGATTCTGGCTCAGGACTGCGGAGTTCGTGCGATTCTGCGGAGTTCGCGGGGGCGGGGGCGGGCGCATCGGGGTCGAGCAGGGAGATCGCGGCGAGCGCAAAGGGCGAGAGGGGCTGGTTGAGGGCGAAGTTCGGCTGCAGATCGACGGTGAGACGGATGCCGTCAGCCGTGGCATCCACGATGCCTGCCGTCACGAGCGTGCGGAAGATCGCGATGGCCCGGCGAGCGAGTTCGTACTGCCGTGCACGAGGCTCGTGGTTGTCGAACACAAGGGAGCGGATGTTGCCGAAGACGTCGCCCCCGCGTCCGATGACGTTGATGAGCATCGCGGCGGTCAGCTGCAGGTGCGGGGTGAGTGGCTCGGGTTCGGCGTCGACGAGTCGCTCGAACGACCCCTCACCCCAGTTCACCTGGCCGGTGGGTGCCTTCTTGCGCACGATTTTCTTGCGTTTGGAAGCGTCGTCGCCGGCCTTTGCGAGCGCGACGGCGTTCTCGATCTCCCACTCGGGAGCCATGACGACGACATTGCCGTAGGGATCGAACCCGGCCCGGCCCGCGCGTCCGGCGACCTGATGAAACTCGCGGGCGGTGAGCTGCCGCATCCGCGTGCCGTCGAACTTGGTGAGAGCCGTGATGAGCACGGTGCGGATCGGCACGTTGATGCCGACCCCGAGGGTGTCGGTGCCGCAGATGACCTTCAACAGTCCCCGCTGGGCGAGGGTTTCGACCAGGCGGCGGTAGCGCGGCAGCATCCCGGCATGATGGATGCCGATTCCGGCCCGCACGAGGCGTGAGAGCGTCTTGCCGAACCCCGTCGTGAACCGGAACCCGCCGATCTCGGCGGCGATCTGATCACGCTGCTCGCGCGATGCGATCTTGGTGTTGATAAGCGCCTGAGCCCGCTCGAGGGCTGCAGCTTGCGAGAAGTGAACGATGTAGATCGGGGTCTCGGACTCCTCCAGCAACCGTTCGACCACGTCATGGACCGGGCGCCGCTCATACGAGAAGTGCAGCGGCACGGGACGCTCGACGCCCGTGATCTGCGCCACTTCGCGGCCGGTGCGGCGCTCGAGGTCAGCCACGATCGGGGTGACATCGCCCAGGGTCGCCGACATGAGCAGGAACTGCACGCGCGGAAGAAGCAGTAGCGGCACCTGCCACGCCCAGCCGCGGTCGGGATCGCCGTAGTAGTGGAACTCGTCCATCACGACGGCGTCGATGTCGGCATCCGTGCCCTGCCGCAGCGCGATGTTCGCCAGGATCTCCGCAGTGCAGCACACGATCGGTGCGTCGGCGTTGACCGACGAGTCTCCCGTGACCATTCCCACGTTCTCGGCACCGAAGATCTCGACCAGCGCGAAGAACTTCTCGGCCACGAGCGCCTTGATCGGCGCGGTGTAGTACGAGCGGCCGCCCCGGGCAAGCGACGCGGTGTGAGCAGCGATCGCGACGAGCGACTTGCCCGTTCCGGTCGGCGTCGAGAGCACCACGTGCGAACCCGACACGAGTTCGATGGCAGCTTCATCCTGCGCGGGGTAGAGACGGATGCCGCGCCCCTGCGCCCACGACACGAAAGCGTCATAGACGGCATCCGGTGCGGCGCCTGTCACGGCGTCCGTGAGCATAGGCGGGGAAGTCACCCCCCGAGTCTGCCTGACGCGAGCGACTCGCCCCCACGCGCACTGACCCTCGCGGAACACGACAGCCCCCGCCTACGTTGGGAGGAAGCAACGAGAGGACAGGTGATGACCGATACTGACGTGACCCCCGAGGTCGTGCGCAACGACGACAAGGGACGATACGAGATCAGCCTCGACGGAGCCCTCGCAGGCTTCACCGAATTCGTCGCCGACGATCAGGGTCGCCTGGTCTTCCCCCACACCGAGATCGATCCGGCCTTCTCGGGCCGAGGCCTCGGCACCGAACTCATCGGACAGGCCATGACGGATGTTGCGTCCCGTGGTGAGACCGTCGTGCCGGAGTGCTCGTTCGTGGTGCGCTACCTGCAGAAGCACGAGGTCAACGGGCTCGACGTCGCGTGGCCCCACGGCTCGGCGCCACGGGGATGACCCGACTCGACTCGGACGCAGCGGTGGCCGAAGAAGGGGCAGCCGACTGCGACGGACCCCGCCTGCTGAACCTCGAGATGAGGGATGTCCCGCTCGGCGGGATACGGGCCATGCAGGTCTCTCGCGCGCTCCCGCAGCGCGACCTCCCGCTCGTCGGAGCGTGGTGCTTCCTTGACCGCTTCGGGCCGCAGCGAACCATGATGCGCGTCGAGCCACACCCGCACATCGGCCTGCAGACCGTGACCTGGCCGATCAGCGGCGAGGTGCGTCACCGCGATTCCGTCGGCAGCGACGTGATCGTGCGCCGAGGCGTGCTCAACCTCATGACCGCAGGCGCCGGGATCTCCCACTCCGAATACTCTGTGGGCGAGACGGATGTCGACCTCGACGCCCTGCAGTTGTGGGTCGCCCTCCCTGAAGCGACCCGGTTCGGGGCGGCATCCTTCGAACAGCACGCGGATCTTCCGGTGGTCGATCTGCCCGCTGCCGCGGGTAGCGCGCAGGCTACCGTGGTGCTCGGGACGCTCGGCGAGGCATCCTCCCCCGCGACGACGCACACTCCGATCGTCGGCGCCGAACTCGAACTCTCGCCCGGAGCCGACGTGCTCATCCCGCTCGAACAGGCATGGGAGCACGCGCTGCTTCTGATTGATGGTGACGCGACGGTCAGCGGTGCGCCGGGCGGCGATGCGCACGACACCGCCGACCTGGACGCGAACCACCTGCTGTATCTCGGGACGCATCGTGACGCGATCACCCTGCGCACGGACTCCGGAGCCCGAGTGTTCCTGCTCGGCGGCGAGCCGTTCCCGGACGAGATCGTGATGTGGTGGAACTTCGTCGGACGCTCGCACGATGAGATCGTCGCCGCCCGCGAGGACTGGGAGAGCGCCGCGGCACGGTTCGGTCAGGTCGTCGACCACGGCCCGGAGCGCATCCCCGCCCCGCCGCTGCCGGGGGTGCGACTGACGCGGCGACGCAGACGCCTCTGAGACAGACTTTGGTCCCGAACGCGGCAGTACGCTGATACGGTGGCCCGAACCTCCGTCCTGACGACGCGCGTGCTCCTCACGACCGCCGCCATCGGCGTCGCGACGGGGCTGCTCGCGGGCATTGCGGGATGGGTCACGCCGCTCGTACTCGGGGCTGCACCGATTCTTTACGGCTTCGTCCTCGGGGCGCACGTGCTGCCGGGCATCATCGCGCAGGAGGTCATCCGCCTCCCGTGGGTGGCGCTTCTCAGCCACGTGTTCGCGGCTCTGGTGGCCAGCGCCATGGCTCCCCAGTGGGCGCTGCGATTCCTCGGCACCGCGATTCTCTTCGGCGGCATCCAGGAGCTCGTCGCCGCCCTCACTCGCTACCGGGTGTGGGACGCCTGGCGGTTCTTCATCTCGGCGGTGATCATCGGCATCCTGGTCGCCGTTGTCGTCGCGTTCGCCGCTAACCTCGCCGCCTACCCGTTGTGGGCACAGATCATCTACCTCATCGTCGCGGTGCTCGGCCCCGTCGCGTGGACTGCTGCGGGACTCGGGATCGGTGTATCGCTGCGCCGCGCCGGCGTCGCGCGCCGCTCGTGATGCTCCGGTCCGGACGCCCGCGAAACCCGAATCTCGGGGCGCGCGTAGTTAGGTTCAGCTAAGTTAGGGCGTACTTCCCTTTCCGATGAGGACCCGTGACAGCTCCCCCCGATTCAGCCGCGCGCTCGGCATCCGTCGCCCCCTCTCTGGGCGAGACGGCGGTGGCGGAGGCGAGCCTCGAGGTCGGGCCCACTCCGCTCCTGCGGCTGCGTGAGGTCGGAATCACGCACGAGGGCGAGGATGCCGCGACTCCGGCATCCGTGTCGTTCGAGGTATCGCGTGGCGATGTCGTGCTGCTGCTCGGACCGAGCGGTTCGGGCAAGTCGACACTCTCGCTCGCGATGAACGGACTCATCCCGCACGCCGTGCCCGCGACGCTGTCGGGACGCGTCGAGGTAGCCGGGATGGATGCGGCGACGCACTCCGTGGCGCAGCTGTCGACACACATCGGGATCGTGTTCCAGGATCCCGATGCCCAGCTGGTGACAGGCACGGTGCTCGACGAGGTAGCTTTCGGGCCCGAGAACCTGCGTCTCCCGGTGGCCGAGGTGCTCGCCCGCGCGGAGGCGGCGCTGCGTCGCGTCGGACTGTGGGAGAGGCGGGCCGAGAACCCTGATCGCCTCTCCGGTGGCGGCCGGCAACGCCTCGCGATCGCCTGCGCGCTGGCCATGGGTTCCCCGCTTCTCGTGCTCGACGAGCCGACGGCCAACCTCGATCCGCAAGGTATCGACGATGTGTACGCGGCCCTCGCCGAACTCGCGGCATCCGGTGACAAGGGCATCGTGCTGATCGAGCACAACCTCGACGCCGCTGCCTCGTTCGTGAACCGCGTCGTGGTGCTAGATGCTGCCGGCGTCGTGATAGCCGATGGCGCGGTGGACGAGATCTTGCGGGAGCGCGCGGCGGAGCTTCATGACCTCGGCGTGTGGTTGCCGACCTCGACCCTCGCGGCCCTGCGGCTGCGGGAGGCCGGGTATCGCTTCGATCCTCTGCCGATCAACCCCGAGGAGCTGCGCGCGGCGCTCGATCAACAGCCCGCGCCGCCCGCTCTGCGCCAAGCGACTGCGGCTGCCAAAGCGCCTGTGGCGGCATCCGAGACACGCATCGAAGTGCGGGGGCTCACGCTGCGCCGCAAGAAGACCGAGGTGCTGACGGATGTCGCGCTCGACGTTCGCGACGGCGAGTTCCTCGCGATCGTCGGTGCCAATGGGGCGGGCAAGACAACGCTGATCCAAGCCCTCGCCGGGGTTCTCGCCCCACCCCGAGGCACGGTCCGGATCGATGGACTCGACGTTGCGCGACAGGACGATCGGTCACTGTCGACCCACGTCGGGTTCGTGTTCCAAAATCCGGAGCACCAGTTCATCGCGACGTCGGTGTTCGACGAGATCGCGCACGGCCTGCGCCGACAGCACCTCGACGAGGCCGAGATCGAGCGGCGGACACTCGATCTTCTCGACCGCTTCGGGCTGCGCGAGAGGGCGCACGTTCATCCGTTCCTGCTGTCGGGCGGGCAGAAGCGGCGCCTGTCGGTCGGGACCGCCCTTGTCGCCGGGGCCCCCGTGCTCGCCCTGGACGAGCCGACGTTCGGACAAGACCGCGCCCGAGCCGACGAACTTCTCGGACTGCTGCGCGACCTCAACCGGGACGGCACGACGATCATCGTCGTCACCCATGACATGCAGCTGGTCGCCGAGTATGCCGACCGTGTCGCCGTCATGGAGTCGGGTCGGGTCACCGCGACCGGAACGCCGGGTGAGGTCTTCGCGGATGCCGACCTCATCGCCCGCGCCGGGCTGCGCGTTCCGCCACTCGCGCGCGCACTCGCGCCGCTTGTCACGCACCCGGAGCTTCGCGCGATTACGCGCGTCACTGACCTCCCCGGGGGTGCGTCGTGACGACGGCGCCGACAATGCTCCCGGCATCCGTCGCCGATGATCCCTATGCCCCGGTGCGGCAGACCTCTGCGGTGCGGTTCCTCTACGGACTGAACCCGCTCGCCACGATCGCAGCGGTGCTCCCGGCCCTCGTGCTGCTCGTGTTCGTGCGCGACCTTGCGACACCGCTGGCGTTTCTGGCGCTGTCGTACCTCGTGCTGCTCGTGGGCGTCAGCCTCAGCATCCGAGCCGCCGTCCTTCTCGCGCTGGTGATACCCGGCGCGACCCTGGTGTTGGGGTTCGGCTTCGCGCTCTGGACGGATGCCGGACTCGTTGCGAGCACGCCGCCCGTGCTGCAGATCGGTGCGTGGACGCTCTACAGCGGCGCGCTCGAGATCGGACTTGCGACGGGCCTACGGCTCGCCGCGATCCTTGCGCTCTCGCTCATTCCGGGCCTCAGCACGACCGGGCCCGACCTCGTACGCGCCTGCGTGCAGCAGCTGCGCGTCCCATACCGGATCGGGTATACGGCGCTGGCGGCTTTCCGGTTCGTACCCCGATTCGGTCACGAACTCGAGATCATCCGGCAGGCCCACCGGGTGCGCGGCGCCCACCGCGGACGCGGGCCGATCGCGAGCGTACGCCGGTGGGCCAGCTACCTCGTGCCGCTGCTTGCCGGCGCCATCCGTCACGCCGAGCGGGTCGCACTCGCGATGGACTCCCGCGCTTTCGGCGCCTACCCCGATCGCACCGAGCGGCACCTCGTCCCGTTCCGCGCGCGGGATGTCGTCTTCATCGCGGCCTTCTGGCTCGCATCCGCAGCCCTCTTCACCCTCTTCTTCCCCTGGGGCCTCGCCTAGTCAGTCGCGTTGTTCCTCGCCCAGCCGGGGCGCCACAAACGACGGATGCCGCGACCCGCACCTCCTGAGAGGTCTGGGTCGCGGCATCCGCTGTGTGACGCGTGATCAGCGCTTGCCGGCGAGGTCTCGTCCGACGATCTCGCGCATGATCTCGTTCGTGCCGCCGTAGATGCGGTGGACGCGAGCGTCGAGGAACGCGCGGGCGATCGGGTACTCGGTGATGTAGCCGTAGCCGCCGTGCAGCTGCACGCCGAGGTCGAGCACTGCCCACTCCCGCTCGGTCGCCCAGAACTTGTACTTCGCGGCCTCTTCGGCCGAGAGCTTGGAGTCCTTGTAGGCGCGCATAACGCGGTCGGTATATGCCCAGAGTGCTTCCACGTCGGCAGCCATGTCGGCCAGGCGGAACCGGGTGTTCTGGAAGTCGGCGATCCGCTCCCCGAACGCCTCTCGGTCCTTCGTGTACGCGAGTGTCCAGTCGAGAGCTGCCTGCGCCGCCGCGGCACCTGCAACGCCGATCGACATGCGCTCGAGCGGCAGGTTCATCATGAGCTGCACGAAGCCCATGCCTTCGCGGCCGCTGATGAGGTTCCCCTCGGGAACGAACACGTCGCTGAACGAGAGCTCGGCGGTGTCGTGGCCGTGAAAGCCCATCTTGTGCAGCTTCTTGCCGTGGTCGAAGCCTTCCATGCCGTTCTCGATGAGCAGCAGACTGAAGGCATCCGGGCGGTTGCCCTCGCCGGTCTTGACGAACGTGACGACGAGATCGGCCGTCTTGCCGCTGGAGATGAAGGTCTTCGCGCCGTTGACGATGTAACCGCCGTCGACCTTCTTGGCCGTGGTCTTGATGCCGCGAAGGTCGCTGCCGGCACCGGGCTCGGTCATCGCGAGCGCGCCGATCACCTCTCCGGTCGCCATACCGGGAAGCCACTTCTCCTTTTGCTCCTGCGTGCCCATGTGCACGAGGTAGGGGACGGCGAGGTCATCCTGGATGCCGAAAGCGCCGGCGAGCGATCCCGAGCCCGCGGCGATGACCTCCTCCATGACGATCGCGCGGAAGCGGTAGTCCTGCAGCATCCCGGCACCGCCGAACTCTTCCGGCACCGACAGCCCGATGAGTCCGGACTCACCGGCTGCCTTCATCGTGTCGCGGTCGATCTCGCCGTCGGCATCCCACCGGGCGATTGCCTCGTTCGTGACGTATCGCTTGACGAACTCCTTGACGACGTCGCGGAACGCCTCGTGGTCTTCGTCGTAGATGTCGCGCTCCATGTGAGCCCTTCCTTCCACATCGATGGCGCGGGCCTGCCGGAATCGGCGGTTCGGCCCCGTCGCCGACGCGATTCTATGCCCGCGGGCTGTCAGCGCTTCGCACCCGGTGTGGGATTGCGGTTCACGTGGGGCGGTACTGCGTCTCGCGTTTGTAGGATGCCTCCAGGTTCGGTATCCAGTTCGGATTATCCGCGTCGCGGGTTGACATTCAATCGTATTTTTGTTCGACTATGCGCATGCGATGGAACGGGCAGGCGATCGGCGCGAGCGACGCCAACGCGCTGCCCGGGATGGAGCACCTCGGGGGCTTCGTCCGGTCCGTCACGACACCCGAGTTTGCGGGCATGACCTTCCACGAGGTCATTGCCAAGAGCGCCCTCAACCACGTCCCGGGCGCATCGGCGATGCCCTTCGACTGGACCGTGAACCCGTACCGCGGATGCAGTCATGCGTGCTCCTACTGCCTAGCTCCGGAAACCACGATCCTGCTCGCCGACGGCCGCACCCGCACCCTCGGCGATCTCCGGGTCGGCGATTCGATCATCGGCACCGAACGCCGCGGAGATTACCGCCGGTACGTCGCCACAACGGTGCGCGCGAAGTGGACGACGAATCGACGCGCGCACCGCGTGACCCTCGCCGATGGGACAGAGCTCATCGCAAGCGCCGATCACCGCTTCTTGACCGAGCGGGGCTGGAAGCACGTGAAGGGTGCGATGAGTGGACCGGAGCAGCGTCCCTACCTGACCGCTAACAACCGCCTCATGGGCTTCGGCATGGGCGCAGCGCGAGCCGTGAGCCGTGACGCCGCCGACAGATTGTGGCGACTGGGTTATCTGGCGGGAATGATCCAGGGCGACGGAATGATCCTGCACAGGACTTACCCGCGTCGGGGTCGCACCGGCGCGATTCACGCCTTTCGACTCGCGCTTGCGGACACGGAGGCTCTGGAACGCACCCAGGCGTTTTTAGCGCTCGAGGGAATCCCCACCAACGTGAGGCCGTTCACAGCCGCAACCGAGCAACGGCGCGCCATGCTCGCCATCCATACAGCACGCAAAGAGGGGGTCGCCGCAATTGAGGCCCTCATCAAGCGACCCGCAGACCTGAGCGAGGAGTGGCTCGCTGGATACCTGGGCGGAATCTTCGACGCCGAAGGCTCCTGTTCCCGGGGTGTGCTGAGAATCAGCAACAAGAGCGCGGACGTGCTCGGCACGGTCCGCGAGGCACTCGCGTGCTTTGACATCCCTGCCGTCACCGAGGGGCCGCGACCGAACGGGGTGAGCGCTATCCGGGTCACGGGCGGGCTGGCTTCGCGGATGCGCTTCTTCGAGATCTCACGACCCGCGATCACGAGAAAGCTCTCGATAGTCGACACTGCGGTGAAGACATCGAGTGACCTCCGCGTCGTCGAAATCGAAGATCTCGGGCACAGCATCGACATGGTCGACATCACGACCGGCACCGGTGATTTCATCGCGAACGGCGTTATCAGTCACAACTGCTTCGCCCGCGGCACGCACGAGTACCTCGAGCTGGATGCCGGGCGCGACTTCGACTCGCAGATCGTCGTCAAGGTCAACGTCGCCGACGTGCTGCGCACAGAGCTCGCACGGCCGTCGTGGACCGGCGATCCGGTCATGCTCGGCACAAACACCGACCCGTATCAGCGGGCCGAGGGACGGTACCGACTCATGCCCGGCATCATCCAGGCGCTGACGGATGCCGGCACCCCGTTCTCGATCCTGACCAAGGGCACGCTGCTACGCCGGGATCTTCCGCTTCTGACAGAAGCCTCGTATGAGGTCGATGTCTCACTGGCGATGTCGATAGCCGTGTTCGACGATGCACTACAGCGCACGCTCGAGCCGGGGACGCCGAGCGCAGCCGCGCGCCTCGAGACCGTGAGAGCGGCGACGGATGCCGGATTCCGCGTCACCGTGTTCCTGATGCCGATCCTCCCCCACCTCACCGATTCAATTGCCTCGCTCGATGATGCGCTGGGGCGCATCCGAGCGGCCGGCGCACACCGAGTGGTCTTCGGCGCGCTGCACCTGCGCCCGGGGGCGAAGCAGTGGTTCTGGCAATGGCTCGAGCGGGAGCATCCGGAACTCGTCGGGTCGTATCGCGGCCTCTACCCGGGCGCTTCCGCGTACGCGCCGAAGCCGTACCGTCAGTGGCTCGCCAAGCGCGTTCGGCCGCTGCTGCGGGTTCACGGCCTGACGGGGCACGCCGAGGAAGAAGCGCCCCCACGCGAGCCGGTGCCCGGCCTGGCGGCGCGGCGTGCCGCGGCATCCGTCGTCACGACCTCGCGCGGCAGACGTGCTGACGCGGCAGCGATGCTGTTCTGAGCCCGTCGCTTCTACGCATGGAGGTAGGACAAATCCCGCAGGCAGGACGATCCGGTGAGGATTCGCCCTGCCTGCGGGATATTGCCTACGTCAGAGAGGTGTCGGCGGCGCGTCAGGCGTCGACGTCGGCGAGCTGACGACCCGCGATCTCCTCGAGAAGGTCGTCACCGACGCGAGCGTCCTCGAAGGGCGCCTCGATCTCGGCGCGATCAAGCATCTCGGTCATGCGGCGACGACGCTGACGCGTGATGAGCGTCACCACCCGGCCCTCGCGACCCGCACGACCGGTCCGTCCCGATCGGTGCAGGTACGTCTTGTACTCGTCGGGGGCGTCGGCCTGCACGACCAGGTCGATGTCGTCGACATGGATGCCGCGCGCGGCGACATCCGTGGCAACGAGCACCCGAACGCGGCCCGAGGTGAGCTTCTCGAGGTTGCGCGTGCGCTTGGCCTGGTTGAGGTCACCGTGAAGCGCCAGCGACGGGATGCCCGCGTCGTCGAACTGCTCGGCGAGCATCTCGGCGTACGCGCGCGTGCGGGCGAAGACGAGGGTCTTGCCGTCGCGGTCGACGAGCGAGTTGAGGATCTCAGCCTTGTCGCGGTGATCGATCACGAGCACGCGGTGCTCGATGGTGCTCGAGTCCTGGTCTTCACCCGCAACCTCGTAGACGGCGGGCTCGACGAGGAACTCGTCGACGAGCGCGGCAACCTCACGGTCAAGCGTCGCGGAGAAGAGCAGCTTCTGGCTACCGTCGGCGGTCAGGCGCAGGATGCGCTGCACCGGCTCGAGGAAGCCCAGCTCACACATGTGGTCAGCCTCATCCAGGACCGCGATCCGAATCTCGGAGAGGTCGAGTTTGCCCTGTTCGACGAGGTCTTCAATGCGGCCGGGGGTCCCGACGATGATGTCGACGCCCTTTTTGAGCGCGCCGACCTGGCGCGCCTGGGGCACGCCGCCGTAGATCTGCGTCGTGAACAGGCCGACGCTGCGGGCGATCGGCTGGATCGTGCGGTCGATCTGCAGCGCAAGTTCACGCGTGGGAGCGAGCACCAGCGCCTTGGGCGATCGGCCGAACTCACGACGGCTTCCCGCCTGCGAGCGCAAAATGCTCTCGACCAGCGGTGCACCGAACGCGATGGTCTTGCCCGATCCGGTGCGTCCACGCGCGAGCACATCGCGGCCCTCGAGGATCGGCGCGATCGTCGCAGCCTGGATCGGGAACGGCGTGGCTGCGCCGAGGTCGGCGAGCACGCGGACGATGTTCTCGCCGAGACCCAGATCTCCGAAGCTCACGCCCTCGACGGCATCGGCCTGAACAGCGTCAGCCTGCAACCGCTCGTGGACGACGTCGACATGCTCTTCGTGGGCAGCCGAGCGGGTCGGCGCGTTCCAGTCGGAGCGGTTCGGACGGTCGTCACGGCGCGGTCGGTCATCGCGGCGGGGGCGGTCACCGTAACCAGCACGGTCATCACGGCGCGGACGGTCACTGTACGAGGGGCGATCGTCACGACGGGGACGGTCTGTGTAGGAGGGTCGGTCATCGCGGCGGGGGCGGTCACCGTAGCGGTCCTGGCTCTCGCGCTGCGGACGGTCGTCACGACGGGGGCGGTCGCCATAACCACCGCGGTCATCCCGACGCGGGCGGTCGCTGTACGAGGGACGGTCACCGTACGAGGGCCGGTCATCACGGCGCGGGCGATCACCGTACCCAGCGCGTTCATCACGCTGCGGACGGTCATCCCGACGCGGACGGTCACCGTACGAGGGGCGGTCATCACGACGCGGACGATCCCCGTACGAGGGACGGTCATCACGACGCGGACGATCCCCGTATGAGGGACGGTCATCACGACGCGGACGGTCATCACGCTGCGGGCGATCATCGCGACGCGACCGGTCACCATACGAGGGGCGATCATCACGACGCGGGCGGTCACCGTAGCGATCCTGGCCGTCGCGCTGTGGACGGTCGTATGCCGGACGGTCATCACGACGCGGACGGTCACCGTAGGCCGGACGGTCATCGCGCGACCCGCGGTCGTAGCCGCCGGGGCGCTGGCGATCATCGCGAGCCGGGCGGTCATCACGACGCGGACGGTCGTCCCGAGCATGGGAACGGATGGCGCGAGCCTCGTCGCGACCTGCGCGCTCCTGCGCCGTCCAGCGACGCTTGGGCTCGCCGCTCGACTCTGCGGCCTCGGGACGGTAGCCCCGATGGCTCGGGCTCTTGCTACCGGGCTTTCCGGCCGACGACGTACCGGGGCGACGCTTGCGGTCCTGGTACGCGGTCTTCTCTCCGTAGCGCGGTTCGAAGTTCTTGGCTGCGCGGCCGCCGGCCGGCTTCTTGCTCTTGGGCATGGGTGTGTTCTTCCTGGGTTCTCTCGCACGAGAACAGCAGTCGAGACGCGCTCGACAGGCCCGGACTCTCTTGGCCGGGGGCCATTCATGTGATGGTCATGCACGCCGATCGGCGCTCACCATCGGCCCCAAGGACTCACAAACCCACTCGCCATACAAGGCAATGTCCAGAGCCGACCGATCCAGCGTAGCGGGTCACCCTGGGAAAGACCCTCACCCGGGCATCCGCCGCGCGCCCGGGTGAGCAAACGGATGCCGCGCGCGCTCTAGCATGGGCACGACGCCCGCCGAGGAGGACCAATGACCGACACGCGCCACGACCCCACCGGGGAGCAGTTCTACCTCTCGAGCGCCGACGGTCGGGTAACGGCGCACCTCACGCAGGTGGGGGCAACAATCCGCGGACTCACCGTCGACGGCGTCGATCTTATTGCGTCCTATCCGCAGGGGCTGCCGGCTCCCGCCGCATCCGGAACCGTGCTCGTGCCGTGGCCGAACCGCGTCCGGGGCGGCACATGGAGCCACAACGGCACCACCTACCAGCTGTGGCTCACCGATCCGTCGGTCGGCGGTGCCTCGCACGGGCTGCTGCGCTTCACGCCGTACACGGTCGCCGAGCAGTCCGGCGACACGATCACGCTCGCGGCAACGGTCTTTCCGCAGAGCGGCTACCCCTTCCAGCTCGACACAACTGTCACGTACGCGCTGACTACCGACGGCATCGAGGTCACGCACGTCATCGAGAACGTCGGCACGGATGCCGCACCCGCGGCCCTCGGCACCCATCCGTATTTCACGCTCGGTGACGTCCCGACAGCCGACCTCGTGTTGACCTCACCGGCAGAGAAGATGCTCGTGCTCGACGACGCGCTGATCCCCGTCGATGAGGTACCGGTGGATGCGGCATCCGACCTGCGCAGCGGCGCCCGGCTCGGCGATGTCTCGCTCAACACCTGCTACACCGACATCGCTCGGGATGCCGACGGGATGCTGCGCCACCGTCTGAGCGCACCGGATGGCCGGATCGTCACGATCTGGCAGGGCGCTGACCTCGACTACGTGCAGGTCTACACCACCGACCGCTACCCGGGCCGCGAGCTGGCTGTCGCCATCGAACCCATGAGCGCGGTGCCGGACGCCCTCAACTCCGGTCGAGGTCTGCGCTGGCTGGCGCCCGGCGAGACCTGGACCGTGAGCTGGGGAATCTCCTACTCGGGCTGACGTCCGTTGTGGTCGTCGTCCGAGTTCTCGGCGCCGGTATCGGTCGGTTCCGCGCCGTCGACTGACTCCGGGGAAGGGGTCTCGGCATCCGTCGATTCGTCACCGTTCTCGGCTTCGGGTTCGGCGGCTTCAGGCTCTGGCGACGCGTCGGTCCCCGGTTCGGTCGGCTCAGATTCGGGCCCGCCTGCAGCGTCGGTCTCGGGCTGAGTAGCCTCTGCTTCAGCGGCGTCCGACTCAGCAGCATCCGGCTCCTGCCCCTCCGCCCCCGCGTCCTCGTCGGTTGCAGTCTCGCCGGCGTGGTCGGTCGCGCGACCGGCGCCCTCGGACTCGGCGGCATCCGACTCAGCAGCATCCGGCTCAGCGTCGCCTTCCGGCGCCGGCGACTGGATCGGGATCTGACCGGTGCGCAGTGCCTCACGTTCGCGCAGCTCGCGACGCGTCAACGGCACGTCCTCGGCACCAGCAGCACCGGCAGCACCGGCACCTACCCCTACGCCGGCAAGCACGAGCGCGCCCTCGGCATCCGCCTGACCCGCTCGCGACGCGCGCTTGGCCTGCCGCCGTTCCTTTGCGCCCTCGACGAGGTTGTAGAGCGTCGGCAACACCAGCAGGGTGAGGACCGTCGACGAGATGAGTCCGCCGATCACGACGATCGCGAGCGGCTGCGAAATGAATCCACCCGTGCCGGTGATCCCCAGTCCCATCGGCGTGAGAGCGAGGATCGTGGCGAGCGCGGTCATCAGGATCGGGCGAAGACGGCGCGTACCACCGGCGATGGTCGCATCGTGGGCGCTCAGGCCCTTCTCGCGGTACTGGTTCACGAGGTCGACGAGAACGATCGCGTTCGTGACGACGATGCCGATGAGCATCAGCACGCCGATGAGCGAGGCGACACCCAGCGGGATGCCGGTGACGATCTGCAGCAGGATCGCGCCGGTTGCCGCGAACGGCACCGAGATGAGCAGCAGCAACGGCTGTCGCAGCGACTTGAAGGTGGCGACCATGACGACGTACACGATCAGGATGGCTGCCAGCAGCGCGAGGCCGAGCTGGCTGAATGCGTCAGCCTGGTCGGTTGCGACACCGCCGAGGTCAGCGCTGGCCGAAGACGGCAGATCAGCCGCATCGATCGCTTCCGTGACGGATGCCGTCACCTGCGCGAGGTTGTCGGTCGCGGGGGTGACCGTCACTGTCGCGGTGCGCGTGCCGCCCTGCGTGGTGATCGATGTCGGCCCCTGTGACTCCTCGACAGTCGCGACCTCCGACAGCGGCACGGGGCCCTGCGCGGTGAACACCTGCAGGTTGCGCAGCTCGTCGATCGTGGTGGGCGGGTCGTTCGAGGCCAGGTACACCGTCAGCGAGGTGTCGTCGACCTCGACGCTGCCGATGTTCTGCGGCTGCATGGTGCTGGACACGATTGCGCCGACGGCGACTTCCGACAGACCGAGCGACGCCGCCTTGTCGCTGTCGACCTGCACCGAGATGAAGGGCAGGGATGCCGACAGGTTGCTCGTGACCTGGCTGACGTCGTCGAGGTCGCTGAGGCTCGCGACGACGGCATCCGTCGCCTCTTGCAGTGTCGAGGCGTCGGGAGCAGTGACGTCGACCTCGATGTCGGTCGAGCCGAATCCGCCGTTGCTGCCAGCGACGGTGATCTCCCCGACATCCGGAATCGCCTCGACGGTGTCCTGGACTTCCTGGCGAAGCGCGACCTGGTCGGCACCTTCCTGTGTCGTAATGGAGTAAGTGATTCCGCTGCCGCCGCCGGTGAAAGCATCACGCAGCGCGTTGCCGCTGGAGCCGATCGAGACCTGCACGGTCTGGATGCCGTCGATTCCCATGAGGGCTTCTTCGACCGGCACCGCCGCGGCGGACTCGGCCTCCAGGCTCGGCGCGGGACCGATGTCCTGCGTCATGGTGAACGTGTTCTGACCGGAATCGCCGAGGAAGTTCGTCTTCATCAACGGTGCGACGGCGATGGTGCCCACGAGGACGAGGACCGCAAGCCCCAGGGTGACCCAGGAGTGGCGCAGCGTCCACCGCAGGATCGGGGTGTAGCCGCGCTGCAACCGATCGAGCGGAGCTGCCGGGTTCTCGGGGTCGATCTCCCGCCCCGCCTCATCCAGCAGCGGCTTGCCGGGCTTGAGGAACCAGTAAGCCAGCACAGGCACGATCGTGAGAGCGACCAGGAGCGATGCCAGCAGCGCGATCGTGACGGTCAGAGCGAAGGGTCGGAACAGTTCGCCGGTCACGTCGCCGACGAAGGCGATCGGCAAGAAGACGGCGACAGTCGTGATCGTCGACGATGTGATCGCCGACCCGACTTCCTTGACGGCCCGCACGATCGAGGTCATCTTGTCGGCCTTGCCGACGTAGTGGCGCCTGATGTTCTCGATCACGACGATCGAGTCATCCACGACACGGCCGATCGAGATCGTGATCGCCCCGAGGGTCAGGATGTTCAGCGAGTACCCGAACGCCTGCAGGCCGATGAACGTGATCAGCACGCTCGTCGGGATCGAGATCGCGGTCACGAGCGTCGCGCGCACCGACAGCAGGAAGAGCAGGATGACGAGCACGGCGAACAGCAGGCCGAATCCACCCTCGACGGCGAGAGTCTCGATCGACTGCTCGATGTAGGGCGCCTGGTCGAAGACGACGGTGAGGGTGACTCCATCGAGCTGCTGCTCGAGCTCGGGCAGGATGTCGACCACGCCGTGCGAGACATCGACGGTGTTGGCTGCCGGAAGCTTCGTGATCGCGATCGTCACTGCCGGCTCGCCGTTCACACGCGAGATCGTCGTGACGGGGTCCTGTGCCTGCTCGACCGTGGCGACGTCGGCGATCGTCACCGTACCGGCTTGGAACTGCTCGGCATCCGTGGGAACGAGCGGGAGCGCCGCCACCGCATCGACCGACGTGATCTTCGAGCCGGTCTGCACTGTGAGGGTCTGCTCGTTCTCGGTGATCTCACCGCCCGGGAACAGCACACCGTTCTGATCGAGGGCGTCGCGGATCGCCTGCTGCGTGTAGCCGGTCGCAGCGAGCTTCGCCGGGTCGGGGGTGATCGTGATGCGCTGTCCGGTGCCACCGACGATCTGCGCGGCGTTGACGCCGTCGACATCCTCAAGCTCGGGAATCGCGACTGATTCGAGTGTCGCCTGGATGGTCTGCTGATCGTCGTAGCCGGTGACGGCGATCTGGATGACGGGGAAGTCGTCGATGCTTGCCGAAAGGACATTGGGTTCGACGTTTTCGGGCAGTTGAGATGAGATCCGATTGATCGCTTGCGTGATCTTCTGCTCAGCGGTGCCGAGGTCGGTGCCGTAGGTGAAGGACGCCTGCACGATCGAGGCGTTGGTCGTGCTGGTCGCTGTCGTCGACTCGAGGCCGGGGACGGCCTGGATGGCTGTTTCGATCGGTGTCGACACGTCGTTGGCGACAACCTCAGGCGACGCTCCCGGATACGTCGTGACGACGATGAGAGCGGGGAACTCGATCGAGGGGATCAGTTCCTGCTTCAGGCTGGTCAATGCGAGGCTGCCGAACAGGGCAGCGACGATCGTGACCAGCGCGATGAGGGCGCGGTTTTTCAGGCTCAGGACGGCGAGTTTCGACACGGTGGCCTTTGCTGTGTTCGGTGCTGTCGGGACGCGACGATACGCGGGTGTATCGCCCCCATCTTCGCACGGTGATTCCGGGGGATATCCCGAAAACTCCCGATCAGCCGGCGCCGGGAGCGAGCGCTGCGCCCAGCGCAAGCCCGCCCGCAGCGGCAGCGAGCGAGAGCACGAAGGTTCCGACGACGTTGACGATCGCGATCCGTCCGCGCCGCTCTTCGGCGAGCAGGATCGTCGTGACCGAGACGGCGCTGAAGGTCGTGAAGCCGCCGAGGAGGCCTCCCCCGATGATGAGCTGCAGGTCAGCGGAGGGAGCGGCGCCGGTCAGGATGCCGAGCGCGAACGACCCGACGACGTTGACGACGAAGATTCCCCATGGCGGGCCCCACCAGCGCAGGACGGCGACGTCAGCGCTGTAGCGCAGTGCTGCACCAACGCCGCCGGCGAGCGCACCGAGAGCGAGCAGAAGCGGGCTCATGCGGAGTGTCCACGCGCTGATGCCGGCCGGGGACGGGCGATCCAGAGCCCGGCGAGCGCAGCTACCAGCCCGGCGAGCACGGTGACGACCGCGAGCGGCAGCGATGCCGGGTCCACTGCGAGCACGGCAAAGCTCGAGTAGGTCGTGAACCCTCCCATCACCCCGACTCCCCAGAACGTGCGCATCCTGGTGGCGCGGGCGGGGTCGGCCTGAGCCTCGGCCCGCCCCGTCACCACGCCAAGCAGGAAGGACCCGATGATGTTGATGAGCGGGATGGAAAACCACTGGACCGAGGGATCCTCGATGAGCAGGATGAGCAGTCGCGCGGCAGTACCGATCACCCCGCCCGCGAACACCAGCCACAGATGAGCCCCCGAGAAGCGCGGTCTGGTCGCCATCCGCTCAGGCTAACGCTCCGACCGGCGCATCGCCGCTCTCGCATACCGGTTTCGGGGCGCGGAAACAACCCCGTTGTCGCGCGGCGTCGACGGTGACATCGTCACGGGGTGGCGAGCGCGCCCGACACGTGTCGAGCATGCTCCCCGACGTCCAACGAAAGGTGCCCCATGAACATCGCACTTCTGCTCGTCATCATCATCGCCGTCGTTCTGGCTATCGTCGGCGGCCTCAACACGGCCTTGAACTGGCTGCTCTGGGTCGCCCTCATTGTCGGTGTGATCGCCCTGATCGCATTCCTGTTCAGGGTGATCAGCGGTAGCCGCCGCTGACGCACCCGCGACGAACGGATGCCGCGCTCCTCGGGGGAGGGGCGCGGCATCCGTTTGCCGTGGCGGCGCCGAATGGCTACAGCCGGGTATTCACATACTCCGTGAGCGCGTCACGCACGAACTCGGCGCCGCCGTTGCCGCCGGCGGATGTCGCGTAGTTCGCCGCGAAGCGAGGGTCAGCCACATACATCTCCGCGAGCCCGAGGACGTAGGGCTTCAACGCCGTCTCATCCTCGTGAGCGGGCGTGCCGGGGATGGCCCGCAGCCACGCCACGTGACGCTCCGCGAGAGCCTGCGCCTCGGCCGAGCCGGGCGCGATGCCGGACTCAGCGGCAGCCGCCCAGGCCCGCGCGAGTTCAGCTGTCGTGTTCTTCCACGCCGTCTGCTGCTCCGCTCCGAGTGAGCGCCACCACGCGTCCGAGCTGGCGTAGGCCTCGGCGCCCCAGCGCTGCTCGACCTCGTCCTTGTAGACGGTGTGGTCGAAGCCGTCGAACATGTCGTCGTTCATCGTCGATTCACCTCCCTCCCATGATCTGATCGTGGATTCCACCGCGGCGATCTGCCGGGCGAGTCTTGCCTGCTCGGAACGGAGCCATCCGATGTGTGTGCGCAACGCTGCAGCGGGGTCCTGCTGCGCGTCCAGGACCTCGGCGATGTCGCCGAGCGCGAGCCCCAGGTCCCGCAGCAGCAGGATCCGCTGCAATCGCACGAGGGCCTCTGCACCGTAGTACCGGTACCCGTTCGCGCCGGTGCGCGTTGGGCTCAGGATGCCGATGGCGTCGTAGTGCCGCAGCGTGCGTGTGGTCACGCCCGATCGCTGCGCCACCTCGTGGATGCTCCATTCCGTCATGGCATCCACGCTAGAAGTTGACGTTGCGTCAATGTCAAGGAGGCAAACCGGGGAATCTTGCGTAACGCGTTATATCGCGTTACTCTGGAATCGCGTTATATCGCGTCTTTGCTTTCTTGTGATCAGAACGGAGCGGACCGTGACCCTCGAGAAGTGGCTCATTCACCCGGGAGAGACGCGCGTCATCGACCTCGCCGACGTGCGCACCCTCAAGATCGGCCTCGTCGGCGGACAGGTCGATGTCGTCGCGCACGACGAACCCGGAGTGCGAATCGAGGTGTACGGAGTTACGGTCAAAGACCTCCGCATCGAGGCGACCGGTGACGCCGTCGAGATCGATCACCCGCAGCTGCGCTGGGACAACTTCCTCGAGGCGTTCCGCAACTTCGGGTCCGGCGGCCCGAAAGCAGAGGTCAGCGTCGCCGTCCCCCGATCGGTCGCGCTGAACCTCGGCGTCGTGAATGCGAGCGCCCTCGTTTCGGGGCTTGAGGCCGGCGCACGCCTCAACACCGTGTCGGGCGACATCATCGTCGACGGCCTGAGCGGCGACGTCACGGTCAATGCGGTCTCGGGCGATGTTCAGATCCGGGACCTCACCGGCACCCTGTCGGCGAACAGCGTCTCGGGTGATGTCGCCGCGACCGGCAGCATCCGCAAGGCGACGATCGACACCGTGTCGGGCGACATGCTGGTCGACACCACCGGCAACGCCCACGCCATCAGCCTGAACACGGTCAGCGGTAGCTCAACGATCCGACTCGATGAGGGACTTCCGGCCAACTTCGTCGTGCGCAGCGTGAGCGGTCGCGTCCAGATCGACGGCGTGATGCGGTCGGGAAGCGGTGTGACCAACTACACCGGCTCGACCGGCGAGCTGAGCGGCTCCTTCGTGGACGTGCGCACAAATTCCGTCGCTGGCGGACTCACGGTGCTGCGCCGCTCCCCCGCTTCGACACCGGCGGATGCCCCGAGCGAGGCGGAGGGCCTGTGATGGCCCCCGTCTTCTCTCACGGCGACCTGCGCCTGTACCTGCTCTCGCTCCTCGACGAGGGGCCGCGACATGGCTACGACATCATGCAGGCCCTGTCGGATCGCACCGGCGGCACCTACACCCCGAGTGCCGGCACGGTGTACCCGCGGCTCGCGAAGCTCGAGGAGGAGGGCCTGGTGACCAAGACCGTCGACGGTCGCAAGACGATCTACGAGATCACGGATGCCGGCCGCGCCGAGGTGGCATCCCGCGCCGACGACCTCAAGAGCATCGAGGACGGTCTTGCCGATTCGGTGCGCCTGATCGCCGACGAGGTACGCGGATCGGTGCGTGAGGCGATGAAGAGCCTGCGCGCAGACCTCGCCGCCGCCAGCAGGGCAGAGCGCGAGGATCGCGATCAGCAGGTGCGGGACGTCACCGACGACCTGCGCTCCCTCTCGCGGGAACAACTGCACCGGGCCGAGGTTGCGATCAGCGAGTTCCGCGCGCAGGTGCGCGCCGACCTGCGCACGCACGTTGCCAAGGGCGGCACACTCGCGGCATCCGTCGTGGACGAGCTGGCAACCGGCCTCGACGAGGTGACCCACGCCATCACTCGCTCACTGCGCGGCTGAGGCCGGTTCGCCCCGCGGACCGATTGCAGGATGAATCGGCGTCCTCGCATGCTGCGGGGTCGTCGTGGCTCGGTCGATCCTGCGATCGGGCCGGTCAGCTGGTCGGCCAGAGGTCCTCGTCATCGGGTGCCGGCTCACCCAGGGGCACGACGAGGATCGGGCGCGCCTGCCGGTGGGCCAACCGGGCGGCCACCGACCCGGTGAAGAACTCGCGGATCGACTCGCCGATACCGCGCTTGCGTGTCCCGACGACGAGCAAACGGGCGTCGACCTGCTCGGCGAGGTGCTTGATGGCCAGCGCCGGGTCGCCGACGAGCTGATGGAGGCGCCAGTCGACGTCGATTCCTTCCAGCGCGTGGGCTACTGAGGCGCGCACGAGGTCGATATCTGCCTCGCCCGGCGCGATGTTCACGTCGATCGGAGCGGTGTGCACGTACCCGTCAGGATCCTCATATGTCACGAACCGGGTGACGTCGACGTGGGCCACAACCAGGGGCGCCTTCATCATGGCGGCGTACTTCGCGGCCTCCTTCACGACGCGGGGGTTCTGGTCGGGGACGACCCCGACGATCACCGCGCCGCGTACCGCCGCCGCGTCCAGGGGCGCCGTTGTGAGCTCTGGCCGTTCGTCCGCCATGGGGATTCCCTCCTCGACATACGGAGCCGAGGGGTGCACAGCCGCGGGCCCTCGAGGGCTCCGTGATATTCTGAATGCTACTCTTCCCGGCGAAAGACCGGATCGTGAATGCACGGGCTGCGGAGCGCGGAGACCCGCGCTTCAGCCCGCGGGTCAGAAATGAGGGGGTCTCGCATGGGGCGTGGCCGTCAAAAGGCGAAACACACCAAGATCGCCCGCGAACTCAAGTCCTACAGCCCGAGCGTCAACTATGCGGCGCTCGAGAAGGAACTGGGTCACCCGTCCGACGATGATCTGTACGTCGACAAGTGGGCCGATGAGTTCGACGACGAGGATGACGAACTCGACGAGACCGCCTGAGCGCGCCTCGTCCCGTCATCGCGCTCCCACTCAGGACTCCTGACTGGCCTCGACCCAATTGAGATACTCCTCCGTCACGGTTCCGGTGACGTAGCGTCCGTCGAAGCAGCTCATGTCGAGGTCCTCGACATCCGAGCCTTCGAGGATCGCCGCCTTGAGGTCGGCGACCTCCTGGTACACGACGTAATCGGCACCCAGCTCCTCAGCGATCTCGGGGATGGAGCGTCCGTGTGCGACAAGCTCGTGGCGGGTCGGCATGTTGATGCCGTAGACGTGCGGGTATCGCACGGGAGGGGCTGCCGAGGCAAAGGTCACGGATGTCGCACCGGCATCCCGCGCCATCTGGATGATCTGCTTCGAGGTCGTTCCCCGCACGATCGAGTCGTCGATGAGCAGCACGTTCTTGCCCTTGAACTCGCTCGACATCGCGTTGAGCTTCTGTCGCACGCTGCGCTTGCGGGCCGACTGGCCGGGCATGATGAAGGTGCGGCCGACGTACCGGTTCTTGTAGAACCCCTCGCGGTACTCGATGCCGAGCTTGCGCGCGACCTGCATCGCGGCGGGCCGGGATGAATCCGGGATCGGCATGACGACGTCGATCGTCCCCGCGGGGGTGTACTTCGCGATGGTGTCGGCCAGGCGGTCACCCATGCGCAGCCGTGCCTCGTACACCGAGATCCCGTTCATGATCGAGTCGGGCCGCGCAAGGTAGACGTACTCGAATGAGCACGGCACGAGCTGCGGATCCTCGGCGCACTGCTTCGTGTGCAGATGTCCGTCGAGGTCGATGAACACCGCCTCGCCCGGCATGACGTCGCGGACGACCTCGAACTCGCCGTTTTCGAGCACGAGGGACTCGGACGTGACCACCCACTCGTACGATCCGTCGGCTGCCCGTCGCGTGCCGAGGATCAGGGGTCGGATGCCGAACGGGTCGCGGAAGGCGAGCAGGCCGTGGCCCGCGATGAGGGCGATGGTGGCGTACGAGCCTTCGACGCGGGCGTGGACGCGGGACACAGCTTCGAAGATCTCGTCGGGCTCGAGATCGATCCCCGAAACCGTCGCCTGCAGCTCGCCGGCGAGGACGTTGACCAGGAGCTCGGTGTCGGAGCTCGTGTTCAGGTGGCGACGATCCTTGTGGAAGAGCTCGTCGGTGAGTTCGCGGGTGTTCGTGAGGTTGCCGTTGTGCACCAGCACGATGCCGTACGGCGCGTTGACGTAGAAGGGCTGTGCTTCTTCTTCGCTGGATGCTGTGCCCTTGGTGGCATAACGCACGTGGCCGAGCCCGATCGTGCCGAGCAGCGACCGCATGTCGCGCGTGCGAAATGCCTCGCGCACCTGGCCACGCGCCTTCGTGATGTGAAAGACCCCACTCGGTTCCGCCGTGGCGATTCCGGTCGAGTCCTGCCCGCGGTGCTGCAGCAGCAGAAGCGCGTCGTAGATCTCTTGGTTGACGGGGCCCCGCCCGACCATGCCGACGATTCCACACATGGGGTGTTACTGCGCTCCTTCGGCGAACGATCCGACCAGGCGAACGGCACCGCCGTCAACGCCCTTCGCCCCTTCCACGTACGTGCCACTGGGCCTCGGCCCGTCGGAGACAACGCCGATCTGCCACGCGGCAATACCTTCGGCGGTCAGGGCGGATGCCGCATCCGCTGCCCGATCTGCCGCGACGACCGCGACGAAGCCGATACCGAGATTCCACGTGCCCTCGGTGTCCGAGAGAGGGATGCCGCCACGGTTGGCAAGTGACTGGAACACCACCGGCGGAGTCCAGGTCGCACGGTCGACATCGACCCAGGTGCCAGCCGGAAGGACGCGCGCGAGGTTCGCAGCAATCCCGCCGCCGGTCACGTGGCTGAGCGAATGCACCCCGCCGCCGGACTGTGCGATCAGCCGCAGCAGCGGCGCCGTGTACAAGCGAGTGGGCTCGAGCAGAACCTCACCCCAGGTGGTGCCACCGAACTCGGCCGCGGCATCCGTGTACGACAGGCCGGATGCCGAGACGATGTGGCGCACGAGCGAGTAGCCGTTGGCGTGGAGTCCGCTCGAAGCGAGCGCGAGAACCACGTCACCGTTCTCGACGCGATCGGCCCCGAGCACGGCGTCAGCCTCGACGACGCCCGTTGCAGCTCCCGCGACGTCGTAGTCATCGACGCCGAGCAGGCCCGGGTGTTCGGCTGTCTCACCGCCGACCAGAGCTGTTCCGGTCTCTTCGCAGCCGCGCGCGATACCCGCCACGATGTCGGCGATGCGCTCGGGCACGACCTTGCCGCACGCGATGTAGTCGGTCATGAACAGGGGCCTGGCGCCGACGACGACGATGTCATCTACGACCATTCCGACGAGGTCTTGGCCGATGGTGTCGTGCTTGTCGATGGCCTGGGCGATGGCGACCTTCGTGCCGACGCCGTCGGTGCTCGTCGCGAGCAGCGGACGGCGGTACGAGCGGAGGGTCGAAGCGTCGAACAGGCCGGCGAAGCCACCGACACCGCCGAGGACTTCGGGTCCCTGGGTGCGACGGACCGCAGCCTTCATGAGTTCGACGGCGAGGTCACCCGCTGCCGTGTCGACACCTGCTGCGGTGTAGGGATTGCTGGGGGCGTTGTGGGACTCCACCCGAACAGCCTACCGGCGGTCAGTCGGCCGAGATGATGCGCTCGTGCTCGACCCGCATCGTGCGGGCGCGACGCGCGTAGATCCGGTCGAAGATGAGCGCCACCGCGCCGCCGAGGGCAACTCCTGCCGAGACGAAGATCAACAGGAGGAAACCGAAGACCTGCATCTGGGAGTAGACGAGGCCCGTGTTCGGGCTCTCTTGTGTCGTCCCGTCGAACAGGAACGTCAGGATCATCGCGACGAGCAGGCCCAGGGCACCGCCCAGCAGCAGGAAGACGGAGTACTTCGGGCTGCGCCGCACCGTCACCTGCTCGAGGTGGTCGTCACTCGTCGGGGACATGGTCTCCATTCTCGCACCCTCCCGCCCTGCGGGATTCGCGGGCGAGAGGGTGCGAGAGCGGCAGGGTCAGTCGTCGTGCGTGCCAGGCGCGGCATCCGACCCGCGGCGGCGGGCGACGAGCACACCAGCCGCGACGATCACCGCGAGAAGTCCGACACCCCCGGCGATCCAGGGCCACACCGGCGCTGCATCAGCGCTGGATGCCGCCTCCTCGGTCGTCACGAGCGCGGCATCCGCGGGCTCTTCGACAACAGCGGGGGCTGCCGTGACGCAGTCCGAGGTGACCGGGATCACGGCAGAGACCGGGTCGAGCTGCTCGCCGCTGGAGTACGTGCCGAAGGCGGCGGCTCCGGCATCCGTCAGCGTCGTCGGCAGAGCATCGAGCGTGATCGCACCGTCCACGACCTCGAGCGACGGCACCGCGAACTGCGCGAATCGCACTCCGGTCTCAGACACCGAGGCGCCATCCTGCGTCTGGCCCGTAACGTCGAAGACGAGGTATCCCGTGTCGCCGGCAAGCTCCAGGCGAGCGTTCGACAGCGTCGTGTCGAGCGCGCCGTCGTGGCCGGTGAAACGGATGCTTCCGCCGTAGGTCACCAGCCCCGTCATGGTCTCGGGGTCGATCGATCCCGTTCCGTCAGCCCACACGTAGTCGGGGTAGACGTATTCGACATCGCTCAGCTCCCACCCGCCGGCCGCGATCCCCTCGATGTAGACCCGGAACGACTCCTTGAAGCCCCACGAGAGCGTGGCACCGTCGACAGCGCAGGTGCCGATCGCCGCGGCCCGGGCGAGCGTGAACACGATTCCGCGGCTCACTGAGCCCTGCAGCGTGAGCGTGTGCTCGCCATCGGCGAGGCTTGCGGGGAGGGACCCGGTCCACCGCACGACGCCCTGCGCGTCAGCGGTGAGGTCGGTCGCGATCACCGTCGGGGTCGAGTAGACCACGAGTGCGATGCCGGTCTCGTTCGGCTGGAATCCGCCGACCTCGAGGGTGAAGGCCCCACCGGACTGGAGGGCGGTCAGACCCTCGTCATCCAGCTCGATGCCGCTCGTGGCCGGGGGCGTCGAGGGGATGCTGCTCGTGGTGGTGGTAGTCACCGACGCGGCAGCCACCGTGCCCGTGGCACCGAGCGGCGCTGCGGCAGGAGCGCCGATTGTGAACGTCACGGGAGCCAGGGTGGTCGAGAACCCGCCCAGGACCTGCGATACCGCCGCCGCGGTCAGCGTTGCCGGGGCGTTCGTGAAGGTCACCGCGCCGTTCGCCTCCGACCGCTGCGCGGCACCCAGGCCCAGCGTCGCGAACTGCACCTGGCGGCCACCGCTCGTGACGTACATCGATGCTGACGTCGGGGATGTGATGCGCACCTGCGGGTTCGCGATCGTCACATCCAGCGCACCCTCGTGCCCGAAGTACCGCACCGAACCGCTGTAAGAGACGGTTCCGGTGCCGGTGGACGGCGAGAACGATGAGGTCTCCGACTGGCCGAACCAGAACACTCCGCCCGAGCGCGTCGCGCCGTTGCCGACCGAGATCGCGCCCTTCGCAATGCTGCCCGTGACGTAGCTGTTGAAGCTGGTCGAGATCGCCCACGACATCGAACCTCCCGCCACCGGCGTCACCGGCTCGTTGGGTGTCGGGGTGGGCGCGGTGGGTGTCGGGGTCGGCGTCGGGGTGGGCGTGCCGCCGCCGGGGAAGAGGATGCCCCAGTCGGCGTTCGTGAAGGGTACGTCGGCACGCGCGTAGATCGTGTCGGCGGTCGGCAGGGTGTGCCCCTGCCAGACGATGACCTCATACTGCTTGCTCGCGTCGAGCTTCGCGGTCGGCGCGACGATGGTCTTCTCGAACGCACCGCCGACGATCGCGCCAGGGGTCATCCAGTACCCGAACGCGACGTACCCGCCGCTGCTGGTGACAGCGGACTCGGTGCCCTTCTCGATGATCGCCGCGTACGCTCCGGTCACCTCACCAAAACCAGAACCCGTGATCGAGACAGTCGCACCGTCTTCGGCATCCACCGACACCACCGACGTCTCAACAGCCGATACCGGCTCGGCGGGCGCGATGGTGATGGGAACCTCGAGTTCCTGCGCCGCGTTGGTCACGCCACTCGCGGCGTAGGTGAACACACCGTAGTGTCCGTCGCTCACGAGCGCGGACGGCTCGGTGACCGTGAGCTCAGCGGTGAACGACCCGTCCTGCGCGATGTCGACCCACTGGGAACGGATGGCGCTCTGGTAGTTCGACGGCACCTGGTTCAGCACGGACTCTGCGAGTGCCCACTTCTGGGAGCCGACCTTGCGGAGGCTGCTTGCCGCGCCGGTAGAGGGCTGCCACTGCTCGGCGAAGTGGCCGAACACGACGTAGGTGCCCTGGGGAAGCGTGTTCGGAATCGGCACACCCCGCCCGCCGACGTTCGCGTCGGGATCGAATCCGGTCCCGCGAACCACGAGTGTGTCACCGACGTGGACGCCGGTGTCACCGAGCGGCGTCACCCCGTCGGCGAGGAACACCTCGATCGCCGGCGCGGACGGGAACAGGGTGTTCCAGTCGGCGGTCGTGAAGGGAATGTCGGCGCGAGCGTAGATCGTCTCAGCCGTCGGCAGCGTGTGCCCCTGCCAGACGATGACCTCGTACTGCTTGCTCGCGTCGAGCTTCGCGGTCGGGGCGACGAGAGTCTTCGTGAACGCACCGTCGACGATCGCGCCAGGAGTCATCCAGTACCCGAACGCGACGTACCCGCCGCTGCTGGTGACCTGGGACTCCCTGCCCCTCTCGATGATCGCCGCGTACGCTCCGGTCACCTCACCGAGCCCGGACCCGGTGATCGACACTGTCGCGCCGTCTTCGGCATCCACCGACACCACCGACGTCTCAACAGTCGCCACGGGCTCGGGGTCGGGGTCGGGTTCCGGATCCGGCTCCGGGGCCGGCGCGGCGACCGTCACCGACGCGAACGTGTCCATCGTGCGGTTGGTGGCAGACAAGGCGTGGGCCGCGGATGTCGCAACGTGATACGCGACACCGGACTCGAGCGATCCCGCCGGGACGTTCAGCGTCGTCGTGAAGGAACCGTCGGTGATCTGCGCTGACTGCACCCACGCCTGGGCGATCCATCCGGAAGCCACGAGGGGACCGCCACCTGACCACACGGACTGCGTGCCGAACAAGACGTAGACGCCGTTGACGGCGCCGTCCCCGACAAAGCCTGTGCCCGAGACGGTGAGGGTGTGGGCAGCCTCGGGATCGAGGTCCGTCGACGGGCTCACCGTGATGTGCGGGCCTTCGGCGGCCATGACGGGAGGGGATGCGAGAGCGCCCGCGAGCACGAGCGCGAGCGTCAGGAGCGTCGCAAGCAGCGCGCGTGTGCGGCTCACGGGGACAGGAGTGATCAGACGGTCGGTCACAGGAATCTCCGGTCGGCAGCACCTGGTGGCGGCTGCGGTCGTCGAGTTTTGGGGGGATGCCATGAGTAAGGTTAGGTTTACCTCACAGGCAACTCGACGCTAGAGCACGCGTTTGCCGTCCGTCAACTTTTAGGTAAGCCTCTCCTAATATGATTCCCTCACGACGCACCCGGTTCGCCGTGATCTCGGCGATCGTCTTGGCCGCCGCGCTCACCGGATGCGGCTCGCTTGGCGCCCCCGGCGCCGACCCGTCGTGCCCGGATGCCGCGACGGCCCTCACTGCGCTCGACCTCGTCCCGGACGCGCGCGCCGCGACGGGTCCCTCGACCGCATGCCTGGACTCGAACGGCATGGTCGCGGTGGACGATACGACGGCGCCGGCACTTCCGGTGACAGTCACCGACGCCGAGGGCACCGAAGTCACCGTTGCCGATGCCAGCCGCATCCTGCCGATCGATATCTCGGGAACGATCGCCGCAACGGTCTTCGCGCTCGGGCTCGGCGACAACGTCGTCGGACGCGACTCCTCGACCGACCTCGCCGGCACCGAGGATCTTCCCGTGGTGACCAATGCCGGTCACACCCTCAACGCCGAGGCGATCCTCCAGCTCGCCCCGACCGTCGTGCTCACCGACGCCACCCTCGGCCCCAAAGAGGTCCGCCAGCAGCTTCGCGACGCGGGCATCGCTGTCGTTGTGGTCTCAGGCGATCGCCGCCTCGAGACCACCGACGACCTCATCGCCGAGATCGCCGCAGCCCTCGGCGTTCCCACCCGCGGCGACGCGCTCATCCAGCAGACGGATGCCGACCTTGCCGCGGCACGCTCGCAGATCGCCGAGGTTGCGCCGGCCAGCGAAAGCGACAAGCCCCGGATGCTGTTCCTCTACGTGCGCGGCAACGCGAACATCTACTACATCTTCGGCGCCGACTCGGGAGCAGACTCACTCATCGACGCGGTCGGCGGCATCGATGTGGCCAGCGAGATCGGCTGGGAGGGGATGAAGCCGATGACCGCCGAGGCGCTGGTTGCCGCGCAGCCGGATGTCCTGGTCATGATGACGCTCGGCCTGGAGTCGGTCGGCGGCGTGGACGGGCTGCTCGAACGCATCCCCGCGCTGCTGCAGACTCCGGCGGGCCACCATCGCCGCGTGATCGACATGGCTGATACGCAGATCCTCTCGTTCGGCCCCCGCTCGCCCGAGATCATCCTGGCTCTGGCCCGCGCGCTCTACGCACCGACCGACGCGCCCTCGGCGCCCACCCCGGTGCCGACGCCGTGAGCCAGGAGGTCGTCGTCCCGACACCGTCGCGGTTCCGCGCGTCTCGCTTCGCCAGCGTGACGGCACTGCTGGTCGTCGCGCTCGCCGTGACGGTGATCGTGTCGCTCGGTTCTGGGCAGTATCCCCTGTCGCCGACGGAGGTGATCGGCATCCTGCTGCGCTCGGTCGGGATCGGCAACGGCTGGGCTCCGGATGCCGCACCAGCCGCGGGCGTCGTGCTCGAGATCCGCCTGCCCCGCATCGTGCTCGGACTTCTCGTGGGATGGGCGCTCGCCGTCTCCGGCGTCCTCATGCAGGCGATCTTCGGCAACCCTCTCGCCGACGCCGGCGTCGTGGGCGTCTCATCGGGTGCGGCAGTTGGCGCGGCGGCGAGCATCACATTGGGCCTTGTGACACTCGGTGCCTGGACGACTCCCCTCCTCGCTTTCGCGGGGGGACTCATCGCCGTGTTCTCGGTCTACCTGATCAGTCGGGCGGGCGGGCGAACCGAAGTCGTGACGCTGCTGCTGACGGGCATCGCGATCAACGCCATCGCCGGCGCGGGCCTCGCGCTGCTGACCTTCCTCGGCACGACATCGACGCGCGAGCAGATCGTGTTCTGGCAGCTGGGGAGCCTCAACGGAGCCCTCTGGCAGAACATCGCCCTGGTCGCGCCGCTGGTGCTGATCGGGTCGATCGTTGCGCTCGTCGTCGCGAATTCGCTCGACCTCTTCGCCCTCGGCGAGCGCACCGCACGGCACCTCGGCGTGCGGGTCGAGGCGTTGCGGATCGTCGTCATCGTGACCGTCGCGCTCCTGGTGTGCGCCGCCGTGGCGTTTGCCGGCATCATCGCCTTCGTCGGACTCGTGATCCCCCACCTGCTGCGGATGGCGATCGGCCCCGCGCACCTGCCGCTCGTGATCACGAGCGCGCTGGGCGGTGCGCTGCTGATCGAGCTCGCCGACCTTGTCGCGCGCACCGCCGTTCCGTTGGCAGACCTGCCGATCGGCATGCTCACCTCCCTCATCGGCGGGCCGTTCTTCCTGTGGCTCCTGCTGCGAGCGCGCAAGAGCGCGGGAGGCTGGGCATGAGCATCCGGCTGAGTGCGCGCGGCGTCACGGTCCACCCGGAGGCCGCCCCCGCACCCATCCTCGAGAACGCGGATCTCGAGCTGCGGGCGGGCGAAGTCCATGCGCTGGTCGGCCCCAACGGCGCCGGCAAGTCGACCCTGTTCGGAGTTCTCGCCGGAGACATCGCCCCCGCGTCCGGGACTGTCGACCTCGACGGTGCACCCCTGGCCAGCATCCCCCCGAAGGATCTCGCCCGTCAGCGCGCCGTGCTGCTGCAGCAGAACGACGTGGCGTTCGCCTTCACGGTCGAGCAGGTCGTGCGGATGGGGCGCGCTCCGTGGGTCCGAACAGAGCGAGAGGATGCGGATGACGAACTCGTCGCCGCAGCGATGGCGGCAACCGACATCACCGCCCTCCGGCACCGGGCGGTCCGATCGCTCTCGGGCGGCGAGCGGGCGAGGGTCGCGCTTGCCCGGGTGCTGGCGCAGGATGTCGGCATCCTGCTGCTGGACGAACCGACTGCGGCGCTCGACCTGCGCCACCAGGAGGACGTGCTGCGCATCGCGCGCGATCGCGCAGCCGCCGGGGCTGCAGTCGCCCTGGTCGTCCATGATCTGAACGCGGCGTTGGCCTACGGCGATCGCGCAACGCTGCTCTCTCGCGGCCGAGTCGTTGCGACCGGCTCACCCACAGAGGTCCTCACGGCGGAGCGGATCGAGGAGGTCTACGGGCAGCCCGTCGACATCCTCACCCACCCCGTCACCGGAACCGGCGTCGTCGTCCCGAAGCGATAGTCGGCGCACCCCGGCACGGATGCCGCACTCATGGCCGGAGGGGCAGGAGGTGCGAGAAGTCGGCGCGGACGCCAGAGGCCCGGAGGGCCCCGGAAGTTTCGGCATCCGACCACCCGCTGACGCCCGTGGCGAGCTCGATGAAGGTGGCGGCATCCATCTCGACGACGTTGGGTGGGGTGCCGCGCGTGTGCCGCGGCCCCTCGATGATCTGTGTCGCCCCGAACGGCGGAACGCGGACCTCGACCGTCGCCCCCGGGGCCTTCTCGGCAAGCAGCTGGAGCAGATAGCGCACGGCAGTCGCAGTCTCGGGCCGGCCCGCTGTGCCGTCCGCAACGGCTCCGAGGGCGGCGCGTCCGGCTTCGGTCGTGATCTTGGGAGGCACGGTTCCACGCTACGCCGGTCGGTAGGCTGACCGGGTGCGAATTCTCGTCCTCGGCTCCGGTGCCCGTGAACACGCGATCATCACGTCGCTGCGAGACGAAGGGGAGGCGCACGAGATCTTCGCTGCCCCGGGAAACGCCGGCATCGCCCAGGACGTCACGGTGGTCGCCCTTGACGCAAACGACCCCGTCGCTGTCGCGTCGTTCGCGCAGACGGAGTCGATCGGTCTCGTCGTGATCGGACCGGAGGCACCGTTGGTGGCCGGGGTCGCTGATGCGCTGCGCGAGCGAGGCATCCCGACGTTCGGGCCGGGTAAGGCTGCGGCGCAGCTGGAGGGATCCAAGGCCTTTGCGAAGCGCATCATGCAGGCAGCCGGCGTCCCGACCGGGCGCGCGACCCACGCCGCCACGCTCGACGAGGTAGCCGCTGCCCTCGACGAATTCGGGGCTCCGCACGTTGTGAAAGCCGACGGGCTCGCCGCTGGCAAGGGAGTCATCGTCACCGGCGACCGCGACGCGGCGCTTGAGCACGCCGCGGAGTACCTCGGCACGGGCGGGGTGCTGGTTGAGGAGTTCCTGTCGGGACCCGAAGTGTCGCTCTTCTTCCTCAGCGACGGCGACACCGTGCGGGCGCTGAGTCCCGCCCAGGACTTCAAGCGCCTCCGCGACGGTGACCAGGGCCCGAACACCGGCGGCATGGGCGCTTACTCACCGCTCCCATGGCTGAGCGACCACTGGGGTGGCGAGGCGGCCTTCGTCGAGCAGGTCACCCGTGAGGTCGCTGAGCCCGTCATCCGTCAGCTGGATGCCGAGGGCACGCCGTTCATCGGCCTGCTCTACGCGGGCCTCATCCTGACCGAGCGCGGCGTGCGCGTGATCGAGTTCAACGCGCGCTTCGGAGACCCCGAGACGCAGGTCGTGCTGCCACGCCTGGTCGAGCCGCTGTCAGGGCTTTTGCTGGCGGCAGCCTCGGGCAACCTCGAAGACGTGGCGCAACCGACCTTCCACGACACCGCAGCAGTCACCGTCGTACTGGCGAGCGAGGGTTATCCCGCGGCTCCGCAGGTCGGCCGCCCGATCACGGGCACGGATGCCGCGGCATCCGTCGACGGCGTTCACCTGGCGCATGCCGCAACGGCCGCCGGGCCCGAGGGGCTCGTCGCGACCGGCGGCCGAGTGCTGAATGTCGTGGCGATCGGTGACGACTTCGGCCAGGCGCGCTCGCGTGCTTACGACGCGCTCTCGAAGATCACGCTTGAAGGCGGCCAGTTCCGCACTGACATCGCCGCCCGCGTCAGCTGACGGCCTGTCGCGGCTTGCGGTGGATGAACAGCGACGCCGCGACAGCGATGAGAATCACGGATGCCGGCAGCATGAGGGTCTGAGCCATCGCGGTCGAGAAGCCGTCGGCCACCGCGGCGGGCAGCGTGCCGCCACCGAAGCTCTCGGTGCTTTCGGCGGCTCCCGGCAGGTTCGCTTCGAGCCGTGACTGCATGAACGCCGCGATCGCAGCCGAACCGATCACCGAACCGACGGTGCGGGTGGTGTTGTAGATGCCGGCGCCAGCGCCCGCTTCGCGGGGCGACAGGCTGTTGGTCGCGGCGGTGGCCAGCGGTCCCCACATCCCCGCGTTGCCGATTCCCATCAGGGCCGACGGGAGCAGGAACATCCAGATCGGGGTGTCGACGTTCAGCATCGCGGCGTACCACCACAGCGAAACCGACACCAGAAGGATGCCGGGTACGAGCAGCCAGCGCGCGTCGGTGCGGTCGAGCCACCGGCCGGCCAGCGGTGCGAGAACTCCCGAGAGCACCGCCATCGGAATCAGCAGCAGAGCTGACTCTGTCGGCGTGAGGCCGCGGGCCAGCTGCAGGAAGAACATGAGCGGAAGCGCCATGGTCGTAACAGCGAATCCGACGGCGGCGATGGCGATGTTCGCGAGCGAGAAGTTGCGGTCACGGAAGAGCGGAAGCGGCACGAGAGGCTCGCTGCGGGTGCGCGCCTGCGTCCAGATGAAGATGCCGAGCAGGATGACCCCGACGATGATGAGTCCCCACACTGAGATGGGTCCCCAAATCACTCCCCAGTCATAGGCCTCTCCCTCTTGCAGCCCGAAGACGATGCAGAAGAGGGCAGCAGCACTGAGCACGACACCCACGATGTCGAAGCGGTGGCGGTGCGTCTCGAGTCGGGGCACCAGAACCGCCGCGAGCACGAACGCGATGACCCCGACGGGCACGTTGATGAAGAAGATCCACTCCCAGCCGAGTCCGTCGACGAGCAGGCCGCCCGCGAGCGGACCGACGAGCGTCGCGACGCCGGCGGTGGCTCCCCACAGGCCCATTGCCGCGCCACGGCGGTGCGGGGGGAATGTGCGGGTGATGACGGCCATCGTCTGGGGGGTCATGAGCGCGGCGCCGAGCCCCTGAACCGCGCGCCAAGCGATGAGCGCGCCAAGCGTCGGTGAGAGGCCGCAGGCCAGGGAGGCCCCCGTGAAGATCACCAGTCCGATGAGGTAGATGGTCTTGGGCCCGAAGCGGTCGCCCAGGCGGCCGGTGATCAGCAGCGGCACGGCGTAGGCCAGCAGGTAGGACGAGGTGACCCACACCACGTTGTCGAGGTTGGCGGTGTTCGGGTCGAGGGCCGCCTTGATGGCGGGGTTGGCCACAGCGACGATCGTCGTGTCGACGAGGATCATGAAGAACCCGATGACAAGCGCGAACAGGGCGGGCCAGGGGCTCCGTGCCGGAGCGTCGGATGCCGGCGGCGCAGGAGGGCGGGTGGTCTCGGTCATGAGCGTGCAGCTTCTCTCTGTGCGCGATAGACGGTTTCGTGGGGTTTCGGGTCGCCGCCCCAGGCGTAACCCGGGTCGGCAAGGCGATCGATGGTCTGGTGGAGCCACCGGGTCTCGGCGGCGAGCAGCGCTTCCTGGCGCTCGACCTCGATGAGGTATTGCTCGGGGACGCCATCGGCCCGTGCTGCGGCGAGTCCGGTCCGGTGCTCGGCGTAGTCAGCGTCCAGCTCGGTGGCACGCTGCCGGAGGAGTTCGATCACCTCGCTGCGCTCGAGGTTGTGCGCCTCGGCCAGAGCCACGCGGAACTCGACGGGGCGATCGACCCGCGGCAGTTCGGCGCGCAGCCACGCGCGCACCGCTTCGGCGCCCGCGGGCAGGAGCGTGTAGGTGGTGCGCGCGGGGCGGTTGCCGTCGCGGTCGCTGCCGACTTCGTCGATCAGGCCGGCCCGCTGCAGGCGCGCGATCGTGTGATAGAACGTGCCGTTCGTGATGGCGACTATACGGTCGTCGCGGCGGTGGCGCAGCAGCCGGATCATCTCGTACGGATGCATGTCATCCTCACGCAGCAGCGCCATCGCCATGATCGCGATCGGCGTCAGCGTGTGGTGCGCGGGTTTCACGGCGTGCGTCCTTCCAAATATGGTCCATATCGGCTAGTCCACATGGACTATACGCGCGTATCGGCATTCGGCCAAGCCGGCGGGTCCCCCCCTCGAATGCCAGTAGACACGCGGCACCCTGACCCGCGAAGATCGGCTCAGATCAGCCGTCACCGCGGATGTCAGGGCTCAGTGGGGAGGTCACCGATGGTTCGGATCCGTCAGCACCCGCGCGTGCGGGAGGCTCACGCAGATGACATCGACGGCGTCGTCCGGCTGTGGCAATCCGTTGCAGGCTCCGGTGGCGCGGTCTACTCGCTGGCCGAGGTCATCGCCTCGTGCCGCGAGGATGTCGCCATCGTTGCCGTCGTCGGCGAGGAGGTCGTCGGCGCCGCCGTCGGTCGGGCGGCGCACGCCCAGGGGTGGCTCGTCTTCTTCGCCCTCGACGACGAGGTCGATCCGGGTGTCGCGGGCGAGCTGCTCGATGCACTCGAACGCCGGATGGCACCGCTGGGGCTCGGAACCCTGTCGGCCCTCGTGTCCGAGGAGGGCGGCGGAGCCCAACACCTGGTACAGAACGGCTTCCACGAGCAGCGCCACCTGCGCTACTTCGAGCGTCGACTCCCTGTGCAGCGGCGTGAGCTGGATCTGCTGAAGGAGGTCGGTGGCCGCGTCCTTCCCCGCGACCTGTGGAACGCCGTGGCGGGGATGCGGCAGGAGAAGAACCTGCTCGAGGAGCGCCTCGTCGCCCCGCTCGCACAACCCGAGCTGGCTGCCCGGTTCGGGGTCGTGGCACCGCGCGCTGTCATGCTGTTCGGCCCGCCCGGAACGGGGAAGACCACATTTGCCCGCGCCGTCGCGTCCCGCCTCGACTGGCCGTTCGTCGAGCTGTTCCCGTCCCGGCTGGGTGATGCGCCCGGCGGGATGGCCAGCGCCCTACGCACCTCGTTCGAGAAGATCGGTGAGCTCGAACACGCCGTCGTGTTCATCGACGAGGTCGAGGAGATCGCGTCCCGCCGCGGGGGCACACCACCCTCACCCACGCAGGGTGTGACGAACGAACTGCTCAAACTCATCGCCGAGTTCCGTGACCGTCCGGGTCGCCTCTTGGTGTGCGCGACCAACTTCGTACGCGCACTGGATGCCGCCTTCCTGCGCCACGGGCGGTTCGACTACGTTCTGCCGATCGGATTGCCCGATGCCGAGGCCCGCGAAGCAATCTGGACGCGCTACATCCCGATCGACTCCCTCGGCGAACTCGATCTGCCGAAGCTCGTGCAGGCAAGCGACGGTCTGACCCCCGCGGATATCGAGTACGCCGCGCGACGTGCCTCGCAAGAGGCGCTCGGCCGAGCGATGCGCGAGGGAGACGCAGCGACGGGGCTCGAGACCGAGGACTACCTCGCGGCGCTGGCCTCCACTCGCGCAACGGTTTCGCCCGAAGCGGCAGCGGAGTTCACCGAAGACATCGAGTCGCTCGCTCGCCTGTGACCGGTGCCCGGCACCGGCCTGTCATCGGCCCACGGCAGGGGACGGCGACCTGCGAGAATGCTCGGGTGACAGATCACGGCGCTCCCGTTTCGCTGCCCGGATGGCATCCCGTCTACTCCGGCAAGGTCCGTGACCTGTACCTTCCCGACGACGAGACCGACCCCCGGATGCTGGTGGTCGCGAGCGACCGCGTCAGCGCGTTCGACCACGTGCTCGAGCCCGGCATTCCCGGCAAGGGAACACTGCTGACCACGCTGAGTCTGTGGTGGTTTGCGCAGCTCGCGGGGGCCGACGGGGGCGTGCCGATTCCGAACCACCTCGCGGGCGACCAGGGCGAGGTTCCGGATGCCGTGAGCGGCCGGGCCATGCTCGTGCACCGCCTCGAGATGTTGCCGATCGAGTGTGTCGTGCGCGGCTACCTGACCGGGTCGGGCTGGGCTGAGTACGCCGCGGGCGGCACGGTGTGCGGCATCCAGCTGCCTGCGGGACTCAGCAACGGAGACCGGCTTCCCGAGCCTCTGTTCACCCCCGCCTACAAGGCGCCGCTGGGCGAACACGACGAGAACATCACCTTCGATCAGACCGCCCAGCTCGTCGGCGCCGACCGCGCGGCTCAGCTACGCGACCTTTCCCTGGAGACGTACCGCCGCGCCGCCGAGACTGCCGCCTCGCGCGGACTGATCCTTGCCGACACGAAGTTCGAGTTCGGCATCCGTGACGGCGAGCTGACCCTCGCCGACGAGGTGCTCACGAGCGATTCGTCCCGCTACTGGGACGTCGAGGCCTGGCGCACCGGAACGACTCCGGCCGAGCGCATGGCAAGCTTCGACAAGCAGATCGTGCGCGACTGGCTCGCCGCAGCCTGGGACAAGACCGGCACGCCCCCCGAACTGCCCGCCGAGATCGTCGAGCGGACTGCCGAGAAGTACCGAGAACTCATCGACCGCCTGACGAGCTCCTGACCCCGACCCGGCGGCGGGACTGCCCTCAGGAGCTCTGCCGGACGATCAGCTCCGTGTCGAGAATCGTCGCGTGCGGGGGCGTCCCGCCGGCGAGCAGGTCGAGCAGCACGCTCACCATGTGCTCCCCCTGCTCGAACGACGGTTGGCGAATCGTCGTGAGCGGTGGGTCCACGGTTTCGGCGACCGGTGAGTCATCGAAACCGATGATGGCGACATCCGTCGGCACCTTCAGCCCCGCGCCGGCGAGCACCGAGATGGCACCCTGGGCCATGAGGTCGCTCGCGATGAACAGCGCGCGCGGCGGCGGCCCGGCGTTCAGGATGCGGCGCATCGCGCCTGCACCACCGTCGGTCGTGAACCCGCCGTCGGCGTGCGCCCCCTCCGGAAGGCCTGCTTCGGCGAGCGCCTGCCGGTATCCGGCGAGGCGGTCCACACCACCGGGCATCGTGAGGGGCCCGGTGATCGTGCCGATGTCGGTGTAGCCCCGTTCGATCAGGTACCTGGTGGCGTCGTACCCGGCGCGGACGTTGTCGACATCCACGTAATAGTCGGTGCCCCGCTCGCGCACCGGACGGCCACCGTAGACCACGGGGACTGCTGCCGCGATGCGATCGATGAACGTGTCACTCGTGTGGTGCGAGGCGATCAGCGCGCCGTCGACGCTTCCCGACCGCAGGTAGCTCGTGGTCTTGTCACCCGGGTCGTCGCTGGCGATGAAGAGGTTGAGCACGTAGTCCGACGAACGCAGCCCCGCATTGATCCCCGAGACGATCGCTGCAAAGAACGGGTCGCCGAAAAAGCGTGTCGTGTCTTCGGGCACGACCAGCGCAAGGGCGCGGGTCTGCCGACTGGCGAGCGAGCGGGCGGCACGATTGGGCACGTAGTTCAATTCGGCGATGGCGCGATTGACGGCATCCAGTGCCGCGGGGCTCACCGCCGTCGAACCGTTGACGACGCGAGAGACCGTCGATCGCGAAACGCCGGCAGCTGCAGCGACCTCTTCGATCGTCACAGCACCGCGAAACGGGGTAGCCCGTACAAGCTCCTCGCCCACGACGGCCTCGCTCATTGTTCCACCGTCCACGTGGGTATCCTCCCTCGGCGGGCGCCTCGCCTAGGGCGATTCGGGTAGCGCCCGCGCGGCGATGATCTCGCGGTAGCGGGCACCGCTGTCTTTGACGACCCGCTCCTGCGTGTCGTACTCGACTCGTACGATACCGAACCGCTTCGCGTATCCCCACGCCCACTCGTAGTTGTCCATGAGTGACCAGTAAAAGTACCCGCGCACATCGACACCGGCATCCGCCGCGTCGAGGATCGCCGCGAGGTGGTCTTCGAGAAAGGCGGTACGGGCGGCATCGTGGACGCGGGCCCCGCCGGCTTCGTCGACACGGATGTCGTCAAAGGCAGCACCGTTCTCGGTGACGTACAGCGTGACACCGGCCGGCTCGGCGTAGTCGTCCCACACGCGTCGCAGCAGGGTGGTCAGACCCGAGGGCTGGATCTCCCAGTTCATGGCCGTGCGCGGCAGGCCACGGTCGTGCCAGAAGATTCCCTCGTGCGAAGGGAACGGGGACGCCGTCTCTCGCTCGGTGGGAGCCTCGCCGCCGCCGGGGCTGACCGCCGGGGGCGTGCCGCCGACGAGTTCGCCGTGGTAGTAGTTCACCCCGAGGCTGTCGATCGGCGTCGAGATCACGGCGAGGTCGGCATCCGAGACCGCCCCCTCCCACTCGGCTACCGCGGCCGCGTCGACGGCACGGATGTCTTCGACGATGTCGGCCGGGTATGAACCGCGGAAGATCGGGTCGAGGAACCACCGGTTGAACTGGCCGTCGATGCGGCGGGCAGCGTCCAGGTCGGCTGGCGCGTCGGTGACGGGTTCGGCAACCGTGAGGTTCAGCGTGATCCCGAGGTTCAGCGACTCATCGCGGGCGCGTAGTTCGCGCACGACCTGCCCGTGACCGAGCAGTAGGTGGTGCGAGGCGAGCATCCCTTCGGCGACGCTGAATCGCCCAGGGGCGTGGATCCCGGCGGTGTAGCTGAGGAACGACGAGCACCACGGCTCGTTCAGGGTGGTCCAGACCTTGACGCGGTCGCCGAGGGCATCGTGCACGTCAAGCGCGTACTCGGTGAACAGGTCTGCGGTCTCACGCGCGGCCCAGCCGCCACGCTCCTGCAACGCCTGCGGCAGGTCCCAGTGGTAGAGCGTGAGCCACGGCAGAATGTCGGCATCCAGCAGCTCGTCGACCAGGCGCTTGTAGAAGTCGAGCCCCGCTGGGTTGATCGCGCCGCCGTCGGGGCGGATCCGCGACCACGAGGTCGAGAAGCGGTACGTCTGCAGTCCGAGGTCGCGCATCAGCGCGACATCCTCGCGATACCGGTGATAGTGGTCGCACGCGACGTCGCCGTTGTCGGCGTTGATCACCGCTCCCGGGACGCGGCTGAAGGCATCCCAGATCGAATCGCGGCGCCCGTCTTCGTGGGCAGCGCCCTCGATCTGATAGGCCGCGGTCGCTGCGCCGAACAGGAAGTTCGTCGGGAACGGGCGTGCCGACACGGATGCCGTTGCCACGGTTTCGGTCGAGAAATTGGTGGTCATTTCAGCCTTTCACTGCTCCCGCCATGATGCCGCTCACGAGTTGCTTGCCCGCGAAAATGAAGAGAATCAGGAGCGGAATCGTAGCGAGGATCACTCCGGCGAGAACGATCGAGTAGTCGACGAAGTAGTTGGACTGCAGGAGCGACAGCGAGACGGGAAGCGTCGGGTTCTGCCGGTCGAGCACGATGAACGGCCAGAAGAAGTTGTTCCAGGCCGTCACGAAGGTGAACAGTCCGAGCATCGCGGCGGCGGGACGAGCCGCCGGGATGCCGATGGTCCAGAAGGTGCGGAACGAGCTGGCACCGTCGACGCGTGCAGCCTCGATCAGCTCATCGGGCACCGCCTGCTGCAGGTACTGCGTCATCCAGAACACCCCGAACGCCGTCACGAGCGCGGGAATGATGATCGCGCCGATCTGGCCGGTCCATCCGAGGTCGGAGAACAGGATGTACAGCGGCACGACGCCGAGCTGCGTGGGAACCGCCATGGTCGCGATCACGAAGACGAGCAGCCAGCGGCTCCCCGCGAAACGCAGTTTCGCGAAGGCCCATCCGGCAAGCGTCGAGAAGAAGACCACGGATGCCGCGATGACCACCGAGCTCCAGATGCTGTTCCACAGGGCCAGCCAGAAGTTCACGGCGGGGTTGGAGACCACGGCAGCGGCGTTTGCGAAGAAGTTGCCACCGGGGATCCACGACATGTTGGGGTCGCGGATCGTGCTCGAGTCCCCCGAACCGATGAGGATCGACCAGTAGTAGGGGAAGAAGCACCCGAGCAGGAAGACACCGAGGACGGCGTACGTGACCCATCCGGGGCGCTGGCCACGGATACCGCGGCGGCGCCGAGGCTTGCGTTCCTCCGGCGGGTATTCGTCACGCGGGGCTACCGGGATCGGCTCGACGGCGGTCATCGCACGTCCTCCTTGGATGTCGGTTCGGCGGCGGACTCGGCCGCCAGTCGTTCGCGCGCCGCGCGGCTCTGAGCACGCCTCTCGCGGCGGCTGAGTTCACCCCGGCCGCCTTCGGTGCGCACAACGCTCTGGGTCACGAGCAGGTTGATGACACCGATCACGAGGATGATGATGAACAGGATCCAGGCAAGGGCCGCGGCACGGCCGAAGTTCCACTCACCCCACCCGATGTTGTAGAGCCAGAGGGTGATGGTCAGCCACTGCGAGTCGGCCCCGCCGGTGCCGTACTGGTCGTACATGCGCGGCTCATCGAAGATCTGCAGGCCACCGATCGTCGAGGTGATGATGACGAAGATGAGGGTGGGTCGCAGGCTCGGGACCGTGATGGAGAAGAACTGCCGGATGCGTCCCGCACCGTCCACGGTCGCTGCTTCGTAGTAGTCGCGCGGGATCGCCTGCATCGCGGCGAGCAGGATGAGGGTGTTGTATCCGGTCCACCGGAAGTTGACCATCGTCGCGATCGCGATGTGGCTGGCGAAGGCATCCGAGTGCCACGGCACTGCCGGGATACCGATCGAGGCGAGGAAGTTGTTCACCAGGCCGTACTGGTCGGCGAACATGTTGCTGAAGATGAGGGCTACCGCTACCGGAGCCATGACATAGGGGACGAGGACGCCCATGCGCCAGAACGTCTTGGCGCGGATGTTCTGGTCGAGCATCGCCGCGATGAAGATCGCGATGATCAGCTGCGGCACGCTCGAGAGCAAGAAGATGCTGAAGGTGTTGCGCAGCGCAATCCAGAACTTGGGGTTCGACAGAACCCATGTGTACTGCTCGAAGCCGATGAACTCGCCGGAGTTTCGGACCAGGTCCCAGTCCATGAACGAGATCACTGCCGTGTAGGCGATCGGGAAGAGTCCGACCACGAAGAAGAGGATGAAGAACGGCGAGATGTAGAGGTAGGGCGAGAGCTTCAGGTCCCACCGGCTGAGCCGGTGCCCGAAGCCGATGCGCCGAGGCGTGCGGCCGGGGGTCTGCGCCGGGGCATCGGATGCCGGGCGGGCGAGTGTGCTGGTCACGAGAGCTTCCTGAGATCGAGGGGGGATGTGCTGCGGACCCGGCGGGTGCCGGGTCCGCAGCCGGGTTATCAGCCGATCAGATCGACTTCAGACACCCACTGGTCCCACGACTGCTGCGCGGTCTGCGTGCCGTCTTCGACACGGGTCAGCGCCTTCTGCATCGCGTCGTTGATCTGGAAGTAGTACTGGCCCTTGAACGGTGCAACAGTCACCGCGTTGGCACGATCCGTGAAGATCGAACCGACCGGGGCGTTGTTGAAGTACTCGTTCGTGGAGTCCAGCAGGATCGGGTCAGCCAGAGCATCCACCTGGCTCGGGAACGTTCCAGCGTCCTCGAAGGCGGTGATCTGCTGCTCCGGAGCGGTCAGCCAGTCGGCCAGCTGCTGGGCAGCGGCGACGTTCGCGCCGTTGGCAGGGACGGTCAGGTACGAGCCGCCCCAGTTGCCACCGCCGCCGGGGAACACGTTGGCGATGTCCCACGTGGTGACGTCGGGCGCGTTGCCCGAGATGACGCCGAGCATCCAGCCCGGGCAGAGCATCGTGGCGTAGTCACCGTTGGCAAGCCCGGCGAACCAGTCGTCGCCCCACTGCTGAAGGTGAGCGGACTGCGTCGAGCTGGCGTCGAGGACGGCGTTGTAGATGTCCTGGACCTCGGGGTTGGTGGTCGCGATGATCTCGCCGGTGGCCGGGTCTTCGTAGGCAGCCTCGACCTGGTTGATCATGCCCTGGTAGGTGGCGCCGGCCGAGTCGAACCAGGCCTTGCCGGTGGCGTCGACGTACTGCTGACCGACCGTGAAGTAGGTGTCCCAGTCGCCCGTGAGCAGGTCGGCGACAGCGGCGGGGTCGGTGGGCATGCCAGCGGCCTCGAGCAGGTCGGTGCGGTAGCAGACCGCCTCGGGCCCGATGTCGGTGCCGTAGCCGATCAGGTTGCCGTCGGGGTCGGTGGCCGCTTCGACCTTCCAGTCCAGCCAGCGGCTGGTGAGGTCGCTGGGCACGGGGGCCAGCAGGTCCGCGTACTGCATGACCTCGGGCAGCCAGTCGACCTCGATGGCCTCGATGTCGGCAAGACCCGTCTTGCCCAGCTTCTGGAAGTAGTTTGCGCGAGCGTCGTTGGACGTCGCGGCGACGTTGTGCACGATCGTCACGTTCGGGTTCTCATCCATGTACTGCTGAAGCAGTGCATCGGTGTACCCGAAGTCGTTGAAGGTCGAGATCGTGAGGGTGATCGGCTCGTCGGGGTTGACGGTTTCCGATCCCCCGCCGCTGCCCGAGCAGCCGGCGAGGACGAGCGCGGAGGCGCCGAAGGCGGCGGCGACGATCGCGCTGCGACGGAAGGCACGTGATGACACAGTCACTCCTTTGTGTGATGGATGCCGAAGAGGCACCCTTTGGCTTGTGCCTGGGTACCGAGGGAGGGCGGAACCCTGGCCATCGTGGGAACGCTCCCACGACTGCGGAACACGGTACGGGAGCGCTCCCACGACGTCAAGGGAGCGCTCCCACGAATTCGGATAACGGTTTGATCACGGCCGCTCAGCGCGTCATCCGGCCGCCTCGGTAGACTGGCACGACCCCCTCCCTCGACATCCGGAGCGCCCCATGCCGACCATCGTCGTCGACGTCATGCCCAAGGCCGAGCTGCTCGACCCGCAGGGAAAGGCCGTCGCCGGCGCCCTGAACCGGCTTGGAATCGATGGCTTCGCCGGTGTCCGCATCGGCAAGCGCTTCGAGTTGACCGTCGAGGGCGAGGTCGACGACGCACTGCTTGAGACGGCGCAGCGGATCGCCGACGAGATCCTCTCGAACTCCGTGATCGAGGATGTCGTGGGGATCGAGGTCATCGAGTGACCGTTCGCATCGGGGTCATCACGTTCCCCGGTTCGCTCGACGATCGCGACGCGCAGCGCGCCATCCGTGTCGCCGGCGCTGAGCCGGTCGCATTGTGGCATGGCGACCACGACCTCGGGGGCGTCGATGCTCTCGTGCTGCCCGGCGGCTTCAGCTACGGCGACTACCTGCGTGCCGGAGCGATCGCCGCTCACGCGCCGATCATGCGCGAGGTCGCGGATGCCGCGGCGAAGGGGATGCCGATCCTCGGTATCTGCAACGGCTTCCAGATGCTCGTCGAGGCGCACCTGCTGCCCGGCGGGCTGATCCGCAACGCGCACCAGCAGTTCATCCGTCGCGATCAGCGGCTGCGCGTCGAGAACGCCGACACCGCGTGGACGAGCGGCTTCGAGGCGGGCCAAGAGATCGTCATCCCGCTCAAGAACGCCGATGGCGGCTACATCTGCTCGACCGAGACCCTCGATCGCATCGAGGGTGAAGGCCTCGTCGCGTTCCGCTACCTCGGGATCAACCCGAACGGCTCTCTCGACGACATCGCCGGTCTCACGAACGAGCGAGGCAACGTGGTCGGCCTGATGCCGCATCCTGAGCACGCTGTCGAGCCTGGCTTCGGTCCCGACACCCGCGACGCGATGCGCTCCGGCACCGACGGCCTGACCTTCTTCACCTCGGCGATCGCCGCGGTCGTCAGCGCCGCCGCCTGAGCCACCGTTTCGTCGTCAGATGGTGCCGGCCGGGGGCCAGACACCGATGATGAGCGCCATCACGAGGACCGTCACCAGCTCGTGAGCGATGTTGAGGACAGTGAGCGAGGTGGGGCGCCCCTCGAACGCGTCGTGCGTGATGAACCGCGCGGCGGTGAAGCCTGCCCACAGCACCGCGCCGGTTCCCACCGCGGTCAACAGGAAGCTGCCGCCGAAGGCGTGCCACACCACGACTGTCGCGGCGGCGAGGACCCAGGCCGACACGAAGCTCACGACGACGGTCACGATGATCGCGAGCGTCGCGCTGGATCCGGGGCGGTTCATGTCGACCTTCGCGAGCTTCGCCCACCGAGTCCCGAACACCTTGGGTGTGTACCAGATCGACCCGACCACCATCGTCGACAGGGTCGCGAGGATCACCGCCCAGTAGTTGATCGCAAGTTCCATCCCTGCTCCTTCGCTGGCCGCGAGGTACGGATGCCGCGCGCTGACGCGAGCGTATCGGCATCCGTACCGCCGCGGTAGGTAGCGTGAAGGGGTGACTTCCGACGCGCGCACCCTGGTGATTTCCGTCCCCGACGACAAGCTCGAGAAAGACCTCACGGGCCTTCCCGGTATCGAGGTCGTGCGGTGGGACATGGGCGATTCGGCGCCGCGGACGGCGTTCGACATCGTCATTCCGCCGTACATTCGGAGCCCCCGGGTGCTCGCGCGGCTCGAGGGTGTCGATGTTCGGCTCGTGCAGAGCCAGTCGATCGGATACGAGGCTGCCGCCCGCCACCTGCCGGCGGGGATCGTTTATGCGAACGCCGCGTCGGTCCATGAGGACTCGACAGCGGAACTCGCGCTCACGCTGACACTCGCGGCGCAGCGCCAGATCCCGCACCTCGTTACGGCCCAGCGCGAGGGGCGCTGGGCGGGGCCCCGCGAGGGCGATGCATTTTCCCCGAGCCTCGCCGACCGCCGGGTGCTCATCGTCGGATTCGGCGGAGTAGGGAAGGCGATTGCAGCGCGGTTGCGCGGCTTCGAGGCCCACGTCGAGGCTGTCGCCACACGGGCGCGGGTTGAGGACGGGATCGTCGTCCACGCACTCCACGAGCTGTCGGGTCTGCTCCCCCGGACAGAGATCGTCATCCTTGCTCTGCCCGGTGGGGAAGAAACAGCGAAGCTCGTCGACGACGCGTTCCTCTCGGCTCTCCCGGATGACGCACTGCTCGTCAACGTCGGACGCGGGAGCCTTGTCGACACCGAGGCCCTGCTTAGCCATCTGCACGCGGGCCGGATCCGTGCGGCACTGGACGTCGTCGACCCGGAGCCGGTGCCGGAGGGTCACCCGTTGTGGTCGGCGCCCGGACTGCTTCTCACGCCCCACGTCGGGGGCGCGTCCACGGCGATGCGGCCCCGGATCGCGGCGCTGGTTCGTACGCAGGCGGAACGGATGCAGCGCGGCGAGGAGCCGATCAACGTCGTGCTGCGAACCTGAGACCCCGCATCTCGCCCCGAGCGCCTAACGAACCCGGGCCGATTGCAGGATCAAACCCCGATTTCGCCTGCCCAAGACCCCATATCCCTCGTTCATCCTGCGTTCGGCACGCAAGCCTGGCTCGCCGGAGTTGCAGGGCTGCCGAGCCGGTCGCCGGCCGTCCGCGCCCCGGGTGTGGGCCGATTGCAGGACAGACACGGCTTCCGGTGGCGAACTACCAATCCTGAGCTGATTCATCCTGCGTTCAGCACGCAAGCCTGGCTAGCGGGTGTCAATGTCGGTGCCGTCCCAGAGGTCGGCGCACTCGACGGCAACCGCGCCCTGGGTCGCGAGGTAGCGGTTCGCGCCCGCGTCACCGTGAACGGATGCCGCCACCAGCTCCCAGTGATCACGCCCGATCGCGACCGGATGCCCGGGCCGCCCCTCGTACACGGCTCGAGCAAGCCCCGCCCGTCCCGCAGCGGCCCGAAGCACCCGCGTCACGACGGATGCCGGCATCCGGGGCACATCGACGGGTGCGATGACGGCCGTGTCGGCATCCGTTTTCGCCGCAGCCGCGAGCCCGGCCCGAACTGACGCCGAAAGCCCGAGATCCCAGTCGGCAGCGATTACCGCGCTCACCGCGTCGAGGGTGTCAACGACCGCGCACGCACGTTCTGACTCGGCGCCGATCACCACGAGAACCTGTTCGCACCCGCCCTCTCGGAGCGCCGCGACCACGCGCTCGAGCCACAACGCACCGTCAGCGTCGCGCGCGAAGATCTTCGGCTGCCCGTAGCGACTGCCCGCGCCGGCAGCCAACACGATTCCGCACGCCGTCATGCGGGCGAGCGTATCGGGGTCTGGTCGCGCCCGGGAAACAGCCGCGAAACAGCGCGGTGTTAGCGTCGCGGCAGAGCACGTCCTATCAACCATGGCTCCGGCGCCAGGGCGGGGACTGCGACGACCCGAATCGTCTCAGAACCCAGGAGGTACCCATGTCCGTCGTCGACAAGTCAGCTGCAGGGCTCGACGCCCGCCAGTATCACATCGCCATTGCGCCCGGCGAGGTCTCGAGCGTTGCTCTGCTGCCCGGCGATCCGTTCCGGGTGCCGCTCGTCGCCGAGTTCCTCACCGACGTGAAAGAGGTAGCGCACAACCGCGAGCACCGCACGATGACCGGCTGGTACAAGGGCCGCCACATTACGGCGACCTCGACGGGCATGGGATGCCCCTCCACCGCGATCGCCGTCGAAGAGCTCGCGCGCGTGGGCGTCACGTCCTTCATCCGTGTCGGCAGCTCGGCGGGCCTGCAGCCGGGGATCGCGCCCGGCGACCTGCTCGTGAGCGAGGGCAGCTTCCGCAATGACGGAACGACCGATGCCTACCTTCCGAAGGGCTTCCCCGCGGTGCCCGACCTGGAGCTCACCACCGCACTGGCCCGTCACGCGGAGCGGATCGCTGGGGCTGCGGGTACGAACTCGTTCCGCGGGATCAGCGTGAGCGACGACGCGTTCTACGCCGAGACCCCGGAGTGGATCGCGCAGCTGAACACGATGGGGATCCTCAACGTCGAGATGGAGGCATCGGCCCTCTACATCGTCGCGCGCCTGCGGGGCCTTCGCGCCGGCATGGTGTGTGCCTGCTCGAGCAACCTCGTCGACGGCGCATCGCTCTATTCGGGAACGAAGGCCGACCTGCAGGCTGGCTGGATGCGCTCGATCGAGGCAGCCCTCGAGACCGCCGTCGAACTCGAGCTCTGACGGCGGCCTCGCCCCGGGGCTTACGGGCGCAGCATGACCTTGCCGACGCGGCCGGGTTCGAAGTTCAGTCGCGACGCGTCAGCGATCTGCTCGAGGCCGAAGATCTGCGAGACGGGCAGATCGAGCTTGCCCTGCGCGACGAGGGTGATGATCTCGCGGATCAGCTCGACGCGGTGGGCGGGATCCATGGCGGCGCTGACCTTGCTGCCCCAGAATCCGCGGACCGTGAGCTGGCGGAAGATCACGTCACCCGACGGGATCTCCATGGTCGGGGATGCCATCGCCCCGAACACCACGAGGGTGCCGTTCTCCCCGAGGAGCGTGGTCACATCTCCGGCGGACGCACCGCCGACCGAGTCGACGCCGGCGCGGATCGATGCGCCGCCGGTGATCTCGGCGACGCGGTCGCGCCAGTTCTCGGCATCCGTCGCCACAACATCGTGGATGCCGACAGCAGCGAGCTCGTCGACGCCGGCAGCGCGACGCACGAGGCCGAGCACGCGCACTCCGCGCGACGCGGCGAGCTGCGCGACCAGGCGTCCGACGGCGCCGTTCGCTGCGTTCTGCACGATCCAGTCGCCCTCGCTGACCTCGAGGTATTCGAGCAGGCTCGCCGCGCTCAGCGGCATGGAGATGACCTGGGCTGCGGCCTCGTCGGCGACAGCATCCGGCACCGGGATGAGGGCCGCCGCCGGAGCCAGGACGTACTCGGCCCAGACGCCGAAGACGGATGCCGTCACGACGCGCTGACCGACGGCGATGCCCGTGACCCCCTCACCGAGTGCGTCGACGACGCTGAGTGCCTCGGTGCCGGCGCGCGCGGGAAGCTCGGGCTTGTAGCCGTAGTCGCCGCGCACGGTCCACAGGTCGTGGTTGTGGATGGGGCTGAGGACGACCTTCAGCCGCACCTGACCGGGTCCGGGTTCGGGGAGCTCGACCTCCTCGACGGCGAGGACCTCTGCCGGGTCACCGAACTGGTGTTGCACGAGTGCGCGCATGATTCTCCTTTGTACGGATGTCGAGTGCCGCGCCCGTCGAGGATCGCCCGGAGCGAGCGCACCCGAAGCACAACGTCGGGGGAGTCGGGTTTTAGTCCCGCATTCAGCCGATCAGCAGGGCGATGACCAGGCTCACGACCGCCAGCAGCGGGAAGAGGCCCTGCGTCACAGCGGCGCGGCGCTTGTCGGGCGAGGTGACGAACAGCACGAGGGCGGCAGCCAGCATCGAGCCGGTTCCCACGAGCATGAGGGTCACGCCGACCGCAACCGAACCGATCGCGGCCAGCACGATGCCGAGAATCGCGGCGATCGCCAGGAACAGGTTGTAGAAACCCTGGTTGAACGCGAAGGCCCGAGTGATTTCGACCTCGGCGTCGTTGCGCACCCCGAAGGTGGCTCGGCTGCGGGCTCCGCCCCAGGCGAGGGATTCGAGCCAGAAGATGTAGACGTGCAGCAGGGCGGCCAGTGCGGCGAAGACCATTCCGGTAATGAGCATCCGGGTTCCTCTCGACTCACTTAGCCTGGCACGTGCCGCGGCGAAACACTCGCGAAATCCTCGACTGATTCACTCGGAGTGTTCGCTGAGTCAACATCGGATGCCGGAGGGAGGGTCTCATGGACATCACCACGGTGACCTCCTACCGCTTCGCGAGCACCCGCGCCGACCTCGCTCTCGCGCCCGGAGAGAAGATCCTCGCCGGCGGTACGTGGCTGATGAGCGAACCGCAGCCCGAGGTGACCGGCTTCGTCGACATCACGCGGATGGGCTGGCCCGCGGTCGAGATCACGGATGCCGGGCTCCGCGTCGCTGCAACCTGCACCATCGCACGTCTCGTCGCGTGGTCGCGGGGCGAACTCGATACCCCGGTTCCGCCCGGTTGGCGCGCCGCGGGAGCGATCCCGGATGCCGCGCACGCGCTGCTCATGTCGTTCAAGGTATGGAACACCGCAACGGTCGGGGGGAACGTCTGCCAGTCGTTCACGGCGGCGGCGATGGTGTCCCTTCTCGCGGCCCTCGATGGGGAAGCGCTGATCTGGACGCCGGACGGCGGCGAGCGGCGGCAGCCGGTTGCGGAGTTCATCACCGGTCAGGCGAAGAACGCGCTGCAGCCCGGCGAGGTGCTGCGCGCGCTCGACGTTCCCGTGGCCGCGATGCGCGCCCGCGTGAGCCTGCACAAGATGGCCCTCGCCGAGCTCGGCCGGTCGGGGATCGTCGTGAGCGGGCGGCGCAACGAGGACGGCTCGACGATCATCGCGGTGACGGCATCCACCCTCACTCCCCATGTCTTCCGGTACCCCGGGGTTCCCGAGGCGGAGCAGCTGCGGGCGGATGTCACGAGCCCGAGCGACTTCTTCACCGATGCGCTCGGCGAAGCAGACTGGCGGCGCGCGGTCACCGCGGTGCTCGCCGAGCGCGTGCTCGCTGACCTCGCGGAGGTGACCGCATGAGACTCACCGTCGACGGCACAGACCTCGAGGGCGACCCCGCTCCGGGACAGTGCTTGCGCACATTCCTTCGCGAGCATGGACACACCGAGGTCAAGAAGGGATGCGACGCCGGCGACTGCGGCGCGTGCGCGGTGATCGTGGATGGCGCCCCCGTCCACTCGTGCATTGTGCCCGCGCAGCGTATGGATGGCGCCGTCGTGACGACAGCGGGGGGTCTCGCGCCGAGCGACGAGCTGCATCCCGTGCAGGAGCAGCTGGTCGAACACTTCGGATTCCAGTGCGGGTTCTGCACCCCGGGGATGGCGGTGACGGCATCCACACTCACAGCCGATGACCTGCCCGAACTCGACCGCCTCATGAAGGGAAGCCTGTGTCGTTGCACCGGCTACCGTCCCATCCGCGAGGCGATCACCGCCGCGGTGATGGGACCGGTGCGTGAGACCGGTTCGGCGTCGCGGTCTGTCGCCTCGGGCGGCATTGGGGCGTCGGTCATCCCCGAGCCCGCGCGCCGTATCGTGCAGGGCCGCGAGCCCTACACCCTCGATGAGCCCGTCACCGGCTCACTCGTGCTGCGCGTCGTCGGCTCGCCGCACGCGCATGCCCGCATCGTCTCGATCAACACGGATGCCGCACTCGCCGTCCCAGGCGTCGTAGCCGTCTTCACGCACGAAGACTCCCCGGCCACCCGCTTTTCGACCGCCCGGCACGAACACCGCGAAGACGACCCCGACGACACCCGGGTGCTCGACGACACCGTCCGTTTCATCGGGCAGCGCGTCGCCGCGGTCGTCGCCGAGACGGCAGCCGCCGCTGACGCGGCAGCCCGGCTCGTGCAGGTCGAGTACGACATCCTTCCCACCGTCTTCGACCCCGAAGAAGCCCGCGCGCCGGGGGCGCCGGTGCTGCATCCGGGGCGCACTACCGAAGACCGGGTCTCGGATGCCTCCCGCAACGTCGTCGCGCAGCTCCACGAGGGGCATGGGGGCGACATCGACGCGGCGCTGGCCGCGAGCCCCGTGACCGTGACTGGCACCTGGCAGACCTCGCGCGTCACGCACGCGCAGCTCGAGACCCACGGCGCGGTCGGCTGGCTCGACGAGGACGGCAGGCTCGTCATCCGTTCGAGCACGCAGGTGCCGTTCCTCACCCGCGACGAGCTCGCGCACGTGTTCGACCTGCCGCGCGAGAACGTTCGCGTCTTCGCGGCGCGGGTGGGCGGCGGCTTCGGCGGCAAGCAAGAGATCTTCACCGAAGACCTCGTCGCCCTCGCCGTGCTGCGCACCGGCCGCCCCGTGACGTACGAGTTCAGCCGCACCGAGCAGTTCACGCGCGCGTCACTGCGGCATCCGATGCGGGTGTCGGTGACGCTCGGTGCGGATGCCGATGGCACCCTCACCGCGATGAAGCTCGACGTTCTCAGCGACACCGGAGCGTACGGCAACCACGCGATAGGCGTGATGTTCCACGGGGTTGCCGAGTCGACGACCGTGTACCGGACGCCCGTGCGCCACATCGACGCCGAGGCCGTCTATACGAACAACGTGCCTTCCGGAGCGTTCCGCGGGTACGGGCTCGGGCAGGTCATGCTCGGCGTGGAATCTGCCATGGACATGCTCGCCGAGAAGCTCGATCTCGACCCCTTCGAGCTGCGGCGGCGCAACATCGTGCGGGCCGATGATCCGCTGCATCCGGATGAGGACCCGTACGAGCGCGACCTCATCATCGGCAGCTACGGCCTCGACCAGTGCCTCGATCTCGCGCAGGACGCGCTGCGCCGCGGCAACGGGGTGTCGGCGCCGGAAGGCTGGGCAGTCGGTGAGGGGATGGCTGTCGCGATGATCGCGACGATCGCCCCCAACGGGCATGTCTCGCGCTCGAGAGTCGCGCTGCGCCCTGACGGCACGTTCGTCGTTCGCGCCGGCACCGCCGAGTTCGGCAACGGCACCACGACTGTGTTGCGGCAGATCGCGGCATCCGTGCTCGAGGCACCGTTCGAGCGGCTGCACCTGTGGACCGCCGACACTGACGCCGTCGCGCACGACACCGGCGCCTTCGCCTCGACCGGTATCACCGTGGCGGGCAAGGCGCTCGCAGCAGCGTGCCAGGCGCTGCGGACGCGGATGCTGCAGCTCGCCGCAGCGCAGACCGGCACGGATCCGGATGCTGGGCTGTTGACGGATGCCGGGGTCGCGACTCCCGCGGGGCTCGTGTCTTTCGCGGATCTTGTCGCTGCGGCCGACCCCGCTGAGCGCGACGAGAACGGCCTGTTCGCGACCGGTGACGAAGAGGGGCATCTACGTTCGGTGTCGTTCAATGTGCACGCGGTGCGGGTCGCCGTCGAACCCGAGACCGGGGTCGTGCAGATTCTGCAGTCGGTGCAGTCGGCGGATGCCGGAACCGTGATGAATCCGGCGCAGCTGCGCGGGCAGATCGAGGGTGGCGTCGCGCAGGCCGTCGGCAGCGCGCTCTATGAAGAGGTGCTCGTCGAGAACGGCGCGGTGCTGAACCCCGTGTTCCGTGTCTATCGCGTGCCGCAATTCGCCGACGTTCCCGAAACCGAGGTGTACCTCGCCGACACGTCCGACACAGTCGGTCCGTTCGGAGCGAAGTCGATGAGCGAGTCGCCCTACAACCCCGTCGCCCCCGCGATCGGCAACGCCATCGCCCGGGCGCTCGGAAAGCGACCCTTCCACCAGCCCTTCACCCGCCAGCGCGTGTGGCGCTTGGCGCAGCATCCTGACCCGACCCCGGCCCCGCCCACGGAGTAACCCATGCCGATCGCGACATCTTTCACCATGACCCTGCCCGCGTGGCTGGTCGACGAGGCCGACACGCTGCCCACCGTGCTTCCAACGCTCGAGGAACGGATGGCCCTCGTGAACCGCCTCGCCGACCGCAACTGGCGCGAGGGCAACGGCGGTCCGTTCGCGGCGATCGTCGTGGATGACACCACGGGCGAGCTCGTCTCGGCCGGGGTCAACGTCGTGCTGTCGACCGGCAAGTCGTCGGGCCACGCCGAGGTCATGGCCCTCGGACTCGCCCAGCAGCGCCTCGGTCGCTGGGACCTCGGCGCTGACGGCGCGAACCTCTCGCTCGTGGTCAACTGGCGCCCGTGCGTGCAGTGCTACGGCGCGACGATGTGGAGCGGGGTGCGGTCTCTGGTCGTGGCCGGGTCCGGCCCCGAGCTCGAAGAGCTCTCGGGATTCGACGAGGGGCCGATGGTCTCCGACTGGGCGGAGCAGTTCGAGGCTCGCGGCATCCGGGTGACCCAGGATGTCGGCCGCGAGGAGGCCCTCGAGGTCTACCGCGCCTACGGCGCCAGCGACTCCCTCGTCTACAACGCCCGCGGCGAGTAGCCCCGGACCGTTCAGTCGCGCCAAGGCTGATTGCAGCGAACTTTGGCGGGTGAATCGGTCGGAGAGTTCGGCTTCAGTCGGATGCAGCGAGGCCCAGGGATCCGACCCAACCCACCGCATCCGACGCAACCGAACGGCGGCTGCGAGTCCCGACCCGCCACGCGCCCAGCCTCGACCGCGGCCGTACGTGATCGGTGTGTGAGTTCGGTTGGAGACCTCGGTTTCGGTCGGATGCCTCGGGCTCAGCGATCCGACGGAACCCGCTGCATCCGACGCAAGCGAGGGGACCTAAACCTGGGCCGCCGCGCGCACAGCCTCGACGGCGGCCGCGGGCGAGCCATGGAACGCAGGTCCGTGTCCGGGGAGCACCCACTCGGCATCCAGGTCGGCGATGCGGCCGAGCGACGCGAGCGCCTCGGCGGGGTCATCCGTGAACGGAGCTGGACCAGGCCCGGTGCGACCGGTCAGCACGTGGCGGGTCGTGAGCGCGTCGCCCACGAAGACGGCATGCACGTCGGGCGAGAAGATCGCGATGCTGCCGGGCGAGTGGCCGGGCATCGACATCACGCGAGGCGCGCCGGGAAGATCGAGCGTGTCGCCGTCGCTGACCTCGCGCACCTCGGTGAGCCAGGTCGGACGCATGCCCTTACGGATGCCGTACGCGGCGAACTGCAGCAGGGGGCCGATCCGGGTCGGGCCCATGGGGGTCTTGGGCTTGTCGCCACCGCGAGCGCGGTCGGCGTCAGCGGCGTGCACGAAGACCGGGATGCCACGCTCGGCGCGCAGGCGCTCGGCGAACCCGACGTGGTCGCTGTCGCCGTGGGTGAGCACGATGCCGCGGATGTCGTCGAGGGAGCGACCGATGGCATCCAGCTCGCGAGTGAGGTCGGCGTACATTCCGGGCAGTCCGGCGTCGATGAGCGTGATGCCCTCGGGCGTGACGATCAGGTAGGCGGCGACGATGTCGTTGCCGATGCGGTGCAGCGATGGTGCGAGTCTCATGACTGGCCTTTCAGGAGGATGGCTACGAACGTTAGCCATGATAGCTTATGTTCGTAGCCATGGAGGTTCGATGCCCACACCGGAGAGAACATCGCTCGACGAGATCGTCAGCGCAGCAGCGCGTCTGCTCGAGACCGGCGGGGTCGCCGCCGTCACAATGCAGGCCGTCGCGCAGGATGTCGGCGTCAAGGCGCCCTCGCTCTACAAGCGCGTGCGAGATCGTGAGACGCTCTTGGGGCTCGTCGGCGGCGCCGCGGCCGACGACCTCACGGGGCGTCTGGATGCGGCATCCGGCATCGAAGAGCTGCTGCTCGTCTTTCGCCGCTTCGCGCACGAGCGGCCCGAGGCGTTCCGGCTGCTGTTCAACGCGGGGGTGGATGCCGACAAACTCGCCGCCACCAGCGCGCCAGCCCTGCGCGCGACCACCGCCGCCGTCGGGCCGGACCACGCGCTCGACGCGGCGCGGCTGCTGACGGCGTGGGCCACCGGGTTCGTCACGATGGAGCTCGCCGGGGCCTTCCGCCTCGGCGGTGATCTCGACGACGCCTACGACTACGGCATCGCCCACCTGGTGGGCTCCCTCGTCTCCGACTAGGCGCGCCGGTCGGCTGTGGGCAGCGCCGTATCCTGGAGCGGTGTCCACTCCCGCTCGTACCTCCGATGGTGCGTCGGGTGCGGCATCCGATGAATCACAGATCGGCGTCGGAATCGGCAAGCAGGTACGGCAGGCACGCACCGAGAAGAAGCTGTCGATGAGGGCGCTCGCCTCGGCCGCCGAGATCAGCCAGCCGTTTCTGAGCCAGATCGAGTCGGGCCAGACGATGCCGTCGCTGCTGACCCTGTACCGCATCGCGAACGCCCTCGACATCTCGCCCTCCGCGCTCCTCCCCGCGGACCCCGACCCCGAGGTCGTGCACGTCTCGCGGGCGGCGGATGCCACGTGGGTGCCGGTCTCGGAGGCATCCGACACCGCCCACACCCGCGTCATCCATGCCGGTGAGACCTCGCTGCAGGAGTACGTGATCCGCCCCGGCGAGCAGGTCGGGGACTGGTTCGAGACGGATGGCGAAGTCATTCACTACGTCATCGAAGGCTCCATCGCGCTGGAGATCGAAGGCCTTGGGATCTGGGAACTCGGCGCTGGGGATGCCGTCGCCCACCCCGGTGCGCTGCGGAACCGCTGGCACCTCCGCGGCGACGGGTCCGCCCGGGTGGCGTTCGTCTACACCGGCGGGGCGTAGGGCAGTAGCTACGCGCTCGCGTCGAGCACCTCGAGAAACGTCTGGGCGCCGATCGCGGCATCCGTTCGAAGTTGCGCTTCTGTGGCGCTGTCGCCGGTCGCCACCATTGTGTCCGCGAACACTCCGGCCCACGCACCGTCGGGCGCGGCGAACTTTACGATCGCCGCGCGGATGACCTCTGGGTCTGCGACGTCGCCTGCCAGACCCAGTTGGCGCACTACGGCGGTCGCCGCACCCGCTGCGCCGCCGGGGTTGTAGAGCGTGACATACATCAGGTCGTACTTGTCTTTGGGTAGCATCCGCGATTGCGCCGCGGCCGCCTTGGCGAGGAGGTAGCCGCCGAGATTCGCGAATCGAAGGGTGACGGCATCCGTCTCGATACCAAACTCCGCGCGAACGGATGGCGGCACTGGCAGGTCTCGCAGCTCGGGGTCGATGAGCGCTGCGGCCGGTCCCGCCAGCTTGGTCGCGACCGCAGTCCGCGAGCCCGGCAGTGACACGGTGTCTGCGGTGTGATCCCAGACGTCCGCGAGAAACTCGAGTCGCACCCGCGCGTCGCCGAGAGTCGCGTCCCACCGCCATCCGTTCCCCGAGGTGAAGCCACCTTGATCGAGCGCAGCGTCGAGCCACGAAAAGTCGTGTTCGGCGCCGGCCAGATCCAATCCGATCGCGAACAGCAGGTCGACATCGGTTGTTCCCTGGTGGGAGACGGGAGCATCGGTGGCGAGATACTCCGGATTGAGGCCGCCAATGACGACGAACTCGTCGGTGTGACCCCCAGCGAGCAGCGCGAATCGTACGAGCGCCTCCTCTGCACGGGCGCGCGCCTCCCGGGTTCGGGGCTCAGAATCCAATGGCCGTCTCCCGCAGGTATTCGGCGGCTTCGGCCGAACGCCCCCGGCCGCGCAAGAGGTCCGCATAGACCCGCACCGGAGATACGATGCGCACGTCCCGTGCTTCCCGTATGAGTCGGAAGACGTAGGGATCGGCGGCGTGGAGGCGGATGCGCCCTCCCGCCTCCACTTCCCTGAACTCAGGATGCTGCGACAGCCGCGCACGGGCGGGCTCGAGCTGCCCCGCCGGCACATACAGGTCGACCGTGGGGACACTGGTGAGATATGGGGCGACGCGATCGGCTGCCGCCTCCCCGGTTAGTGCCCACTCCCGACCGTGCAGCGAACTGGTGAGCGCATCGATCGATTGCTGGGGCTCACGCCAGGGAACATGGAACTCGATGTCAGCTCCCGACCGAGGCTGGGCCGCGTAGTGCGCGGCCCAGTCGCTCAGCATCCGTCCCGGATCGCGAAACTCGCGCGTCGCCGATGTCCCACGTTCGGCTCCTGTCTTGGCCGTGTATCGCTGCTCGTCGAAGTGCCGCAGGACGCGAGCAGTGTGCGCCAATGACACATCCGCGGACTTTGCGATAACCCCGACCTGCTCGATGGGCATGGGTCCTCGCTCGGAGTACTCCACCCGCCACCCGAGCAACGTCTCTGCGATCGCATCAGCCGCTGCCGACCATTTGAAGGTGCGCCCCGCGTCTGCGCGGATCGGCTCGAGTCTCGCGATGTAGAAGCTCCCCGGCACCACGATGCGTGCCCTGCCGCTGGCGTCTGCCCATGACAGCTGTGCGTCTTCGAGGATCTCGCGTGCCCCGGGACTCACCCGGCGGGCAGTCACGACGGGCACGACACCGTCGATTTGTTCGGGGGCACCGTGGACGAGTTCGTTGCGCGCCCTCCGGGCGTCAGCGGGCAGGCCCTCCCCGATCCAGAGCGGCCGGAACAGCGATTCGCGCCCCTCGTGACGAATGCGAACGACGTGGCCATCCCACCCTGGCTCAAGCTCCGGGGGGATCACCCGAAGCAACGCCGACACCGATGCGGTGTTTTCTCGCACTTCCATGGTTTTATCGTAGCGAGATAAAACCATGTTTTCTCACGAATAGTGGCATTCGACCCAGTCATGAGAAAACTCGGATCGCGTTCGCGTCGCTCTCCCCGAGGCGAGTTCCTCGCCGGCAGGCGAAGCCGACGCTCCACGCCCTAGTCGCGCGAGTCGCCCTCGGTGAGGTCGAGATACCGCTCCCGATCGGGCTGCGCATGCGCCGAATCAGCGGGAGGCGCATCGAGCGGGTCTGCGGGTTCCCGCTCCGGCGCGTCGCCGTGCTTCACGACCCGGACGGCGACAGAATCCCACTCGCGCAGCTGGGTTCCCGGCGCCGGATGCTGCCACACGATGTAGAAGAGCCCCGGCCACGCCAGCGCACCAATGGCTGGCCCATCGGGATCCGGATTCGCCAGCGCAACGCCCGCTTCGGCCGCCACATCGCGCCCGACGTGGAAGGGCAACCCCACCACGTCCGGCACGGTGACAATGGGTCGGATGCTGCGCTCGACCATGCGGCAATGGTAGGTCGACCCTCCGGGCGTCGGTCAAGAGCCCGGGCGGATGAGAGAGCGCGTCATAGCGCCGCGATGGCGTGGCGCACGACGCGCGCCGCTTCCTCGGGGCCCACCGCGACGATCCCCTGGCGTTCCAGAGCATCTCGCCACGCGGCATCCGTGGGCACCTCGGCGAACGACACCCTCGCCACATCCGTGTACTGCCCGTACCGCCCATACAGCCGGGCCGCTTCATCGGTGAGATAACCAGCTTCGGCGAGCGCCCACAGGTCGTACAGGTCGCGAGGCGCATGCCTGTCGGTCCACGCGGCGAGCTTCGCCGCAACGAACGCAGAAGGCGTCGGCACACGCAGCCGCGCAGCCGGCGCATCGCTGTAGCGCTGCTCGATGTCGACGACCTCCGTGGGCCACGCCGGATATCCGGTTCCGGATAGCAGCTGAATCTGGATGCGAACCCCACCGACAGCGAGCACCGATGGGTCAGGATGCCGCGCATCAGCCAGCGGCGGAGTGAACGTCGGATGACCGAAGCTGCGCAGGAACTGCCGCTCGATCGCCTCCTGAATCGCCGAGCCGATCTCGCGCCGGTCGCCGAGCGCGATGAGGTCGATGTCCTCAGAGAGGCGGAGCTCTGGCAGCAGCGTCCGCGCGAGTGCCGTGCCGCCGAAGAAGACGATGCCGTCCGTTCCGAGGCTGGCGATCGCAGCGAGCGCGTGCGACATGACGTGGTCGCGAGCGACCTGCACGGGCGAGACTCCGAATCGGACCATCACCGCATCCCGCTCGGCCGGGTCCAGAACGCCTAGCTGTGATGTCCAGGGACGTTGTTGCGTGAATCGAGTGTGATCTGCTGACGGACGAAGGCCTCCCGTTGCGAGAGTGGAGCTGTCTAGGAACCGCTC
>NZ_JBFBMQ010000009.1:0-118569 GCF_040687115.1 Microbacterium sp. NPDC076895 | reverse complement strand
TATAAAAATCTTGTTTTTTTGGTTGAACGGGTTTTTTTCCAACTTCTAGTTTTAAACGTTTTATAATTTATTTTTTTGGGGGGGGGGGGGCCCCCCCCCCCCCCGACACGAGGCCGAATGCTGACAAAGAGTCATGATGGCGGACAACATCCTCGAGATGCGCAGCATCACCAAGACCTTCCCCGGGGTCAAGGCGCTTTCGGGCGTCACCCTCGAGGTGGAGCGTGGTGAGATCCACGCGATCTGTGGTGAGAACGGCGCTGGCAAGTCGACGCTCATGAAGGTGCTCTCCGGTGTCTATCCGCACGGCTCGTACGACGGCACCATCGTCTTCGAGGGTGAGGAGGTAGCTTTCCGGAGCCTCAGCGACAGCGAGGCCAAGGGAATCGTCATCATCCATCAGGAACTGGCGCTGAGCCCGCACCTCTCGATCGCCGAGAACATCTTTCTCAACAATGAGCAGCGCGGTGCCCTCGGTCTGATCGACTGGAACCGCACGAACTTCCAAGCCGCGGAGCTACTTGCTCGGGTGGGTCTGCGGGACAACCCGACGACTCCCATCAAGCAGATCGGCGTCGGAAAACAGCAGCTCGTCGAGATCGCCAAGGCGCTCTCGAAGGAGGTGAAGCTTCTCATCCTCGATGAGCCGACAGCGGCTCTCAACGATGAGGACTCCGATCACCTGCTCGGCCTGATCCTCCAGCTCAAAGAGCAGGGGATCACGTCGATCATCATCAGCCACAAGCTCAACGAGATCAAGAAGATCTCCGACACCGTGACTGTCATCCGCGATGGAAAGACGATCGAGACGATCGCCCGAGACGATGTCACCGAAGACCGCATCATCAAGGACATGGTCGGCCGCGACCTCGAGCATCGGTATCCCGACCACGACCCGCAGATCGGCGAGGAACTACTGCGCGTCGAAGACTGGACCGCCTACCACCCGCAAGACCCGTCGCGTGTCGTCGTGGACAACGTGTCCCTGAACGTCCGCGCCGGCGAGATCGTCGGGATCGCGGGACTCATGGGAGCCGGGCGCACCGAGTTCGCCATGAGCTTGTTCGGACACAGCTACGGCAGCAAGATCTCGGGCAAGGTGTACATGCGCGGGCGCGAGATCAAGACCCGCACCGTTGCTGAAGCGATCGAGAACGGACTGGCGTACGCCACCGAAGATCGCAAGACCTACGGACTCAACCTCATCGAGGACATCAAGCGCAATATCTCGATGGCGTCGCTGAGCAAGCTCGAGCGTCTGGGTCTGGTCAACGACAACCAGGAATACGCGGTGGCCAATGAGTACCGCCGAGACCTCAACATCAAGGCGCCCAACGTCCTCGTCAAGACCGGCAAACTCTCGGGCGGCAATCAGCAGAAGGTCGTGCTGTCGAAGTGGATCTACTCCGACCCTGACGTGCTGATCCTCGATGAGCCCACCCGAGGCATCGACGTCGGAGCGAAGTACGAGATCTACACGATCATCAACAAGCTCGCCGCCGCCGGTAAAGGCATCATCGTCATCTCGTCCGAACTGCCGGAACTCCTCGGCATCTCCGACCGCGTGTACGCGATCTCGGAGGGCCGCATCACCGGCGAACTGCCCGTCGAGGAAGCGACACCCGAATCGGTCCTCAAGCTCATGACCATGGAAAAGGCCCGCTGACGGGCCGCGCAGGAGAACAGACACCATGTCCAACGACATCCCGAACACGGAATCCACGGCAGCCGGAGCGCTCGTCAACCCGCCCGACAATAAGTTCACCCGGTGGTTCAGCAACATCCTCGGCGACCTCGGCAAGAACGGCATCTTCATCGCCCTCATCGCGGTCGTGGTGTTCTTCACGATCACGACCGACGGCATCCTGCTGCGCCCGCAGAACATCTCGAACCTGATCGTCCAGAACGGCTACATCCTGGTTCTCGCGATCGGCATGGTGATGGTCATCATCGCGGGTCACATCGACCTGTCGGTCGGGTCGGTAGCAGCCTTCATCGGTGCACTTTCGGGCGTCTTCGCCGTGCAGTGGGGGCTCCCGTGGTGGCTTGCGATCGTGCTGTCGCTGCTGATCGGTGCCGTCGTGGGAGCCTGGCAGGGATTCTGGGTGGCGTTCGTCGGCATCCCGGCCTTCATCGTGACCCTCGCGGGAATGCTCATCTTCCGCGGGCTCGCGCTCGTGGTCCTCGGCAACGCGAACATCGGATCGTTCCCCGAGGAGTACCGCGCGCTCGGCAACGGATTCCTCACCGGTGTGTTCGGCGAGGGCACGCCCGACATCTTCACGCTGCTGGTCGGCGCCGCCGCGATCGTGCTGCTCGTGCTGAACCAGGTGCGCTCGCGGGCTGCCCGGGTCAAGTACGGCCAGGAGGTCGACCCGATCGTCTGGTTCATCATCAAGCTGCTGCTGGTGTCGGCCGCGATCGTGTTCTTCATGTTCTCGCTCGCGATGTACAAGGGCATCCCGGTGACCCTGATCATCCTGGCGGTGCTCGTCCTCTTCTACGGCACGATCATGAACCGGTCGGTCTTCGGCCGCCACATCTACGCGATCGGTGGCAACCGTCACGCCGCGGAGCTGTCGGGCATCAAGACCCGTCGCGTCGACTTCCTGCTGTTCGTCAACATGGGCTTCCTCGCAGCGCTCGCGGGACTCATCTTCACCGCGCGTCTGAACCTCGCAGGACCCAAGGCCGGTGACGGATTCGAGCTCGAAGCGATCTCGGCAGCCTTCATCGGTGGTGCGGCAGTCCAGGGTGGTGTCGGCACCATCGGCGGCGCGATCATCGGTGGTCTCATCATCGGTGTGCTCAACAACGGTATGTCGATCATGGGTATCGGCATCGAATGGCAGCAGGCGGTCAAGGGGCTCGTGCTGCTGCTCGCTGTCGCCTTCGACGTCTACAACAAGCGGCGCTCGGGCAACAGCTGAGTCAGTCGAGTGGGCGCGGCCCCAGCCTGAGGCGTCAGCCCTAGGCTGGGGCCGTGATCATCCTCGCCGCCACGCCCATCGGTAATCTCGGCGACGCGTCTCGGCGCCTTGTCGAAGCGCTGGAAGCGGCGCAGGTGGTCGCCTCCGAAGACACCCGCACGACACAGCGGCTGCTTGCAGCTCTCGGCATCCAGAACCGGCCCCGGCTGATTGCCTTGCACGACCATAACGAGAAGGCGCGCGCGGCTGAGCTCGTCGAGATCGCACGAGACACCGACGTGCTGCTGCTGTCGGATGCCGGGATGCCGACCATCAGCGACCCGGGATTCGGGGTCGTTGCCACGGCGGGCGCAGCCGGGGTCGCGGTGAGTGTGCTGCCGGGGCCGAGCGCGGTCCTCGCGGCCCTAGCAGTCTCGGGCCTTCCGACGGATCGATTCACGTTCGAGGGGTTTGTGCCGCGTAAGTCGGGGGAGCGGCGCAGCGCGTTGTCGGCGCTGCGCGCTGAGCCGCGCACAATGGTCTTCTTCGAGTCGCCCGCGCGCTGCGCGCAGACCCTTTCTGACATGGCTGGCATCTTCGGCGTCGACCGTCCCGCTGTCGTGTGCCGTGAGCTCACCAAGCTTCACGAGGAGGTACGCCGCGGACCGCTTGAGGATCTGGCCGCCTGGGCAGCCGAGGGAATCAGGGGAGAGATTGTCATCGTCGTCGGTGGCGCCGCCGGTCCCGCGATGTCGTTCGACGACGCGGTGGCCTACGTTTCAGATCTCCTCGCGCAGGGAAAGCGCCTGAAGGATGCCTGCGCGGAGGTCGCCGCGGCATCCGGGCACTCGTCGCGTGAGCTCTACAACGCGTCGCTGTCATAGACCCGCGGGGCGGCATCGGCCCGAACTAGACTTCTCGGGTGAGTTCCGGCAGTTCCTTCTACATCACGACGCCGATCTACTACCCGAGCGATGTCCCGCACATCGGGCACGGGTACACGACGGTCGCCGTGGATACCCTCGCGCGTTGGCACCGACAGTCAGGCGACGACACCTGGATGCTGACCGGAACCGACGAGCACGGGCAGAAGATGCTGCGGGCTGCCGCCGCCAACGGTGCGACCCCGCAGGAGTGGGTCGATCGGCTCGTCGGCGAGTCGTGGTTCCCGCTGCTGAAGACCCTGGATGTCGCCAACGACGATTTCATCCGCACGACGCAGGCTCGCCACGAAGAGCGCGTGACGCAGTTCGTCCAGGCGATCTATGACAACGGCTACATCTACGCGGGCGAGTTCGAGGCGCTGTACTGCGTGGGCTGCGAGGAGTTCAAGACCGAGGCCGAGATCATGGACGGCACGGGGGCGTTCGAAGGCCTCAAGGTCTGTGCGATCCACTCCAAGCCGCTGGAGCTGCTGCAGGAGAAGAACTACTTCTTCAAGCTCAGCGAGTTCCAGGACCGCTTGCTCGACCTCTATAAGACTGTTCCCGATTTCGTCAGGCCCGAGTCTGCCCGCAACGAGGTGGCATCCTTTGTCCGCAGCGGTCTGAAGGATCTCTCGATCTCTCGCTCGACATTCGACTGGGGAATCAAGGTCCCGTGGGATCCGTCACACGTCATCTACGTGTGGGTCGACGCACTGCTGAACTATGCCACGGCTGTCGGCTACGGATCCGACCCCGAGCAGTTCGCACGCCGGTGGCCCGCCTATCACGTCGTCGGCAAGGACATCCTGCGCTTCCACGCCGTCATCTGGCCGGCGATGCTCATGGCCGCCGGCGTCGAGGTGCCCCGCGGCGTCTTCGCGCACGGGTGGCTGCTCGTGGGCGGCGAGAAGATGTCGAAATCCAAGCTCACCGGTATCGCGCCGACCGAGATCACCGATGTCTTCGGCTCCGACGCGTACCGCTTCTACTTCCTCTCGGCTATCGCGTTCGGTCAGGACGGCTCGTTCTCGTGGGAGGACCTGTCGGCGCGCTATCAGGCAGAGCTCGCGAACGGATTCGGGAACCTCGCCTCGCGCACGGTGGCGATGATCGAGCGGTATTTCGAGGGCATCGTGCCGCCGCCCGCGCAGTACACGGATGCCGACCTCGCCATCCAGCGGGTTGTCGCGGAGGCTGCCTCGAACGCGGATGCTGCGATCGAGCGGTTCCGCATCGACGAGGCGATCGGGGCGATCTGGACGATCGTCGACGAGCTCAACGGGTACATCACCGAGAACGAGCCGTGGGCGCTCGCAAAGGATGACGCGCTTCGACCGCGCCTGGAGACGGTTCTCTACACCGCGGCCGAGGGGTTGCGCGCGCTCGCACAGCTGCTCTCGCCGGTGATGCCGATCGCGACCGAGAAGCTCTGGATTGCTCTGGGGGCCGCCGAGACCATCGGCCGCCTGCAGGACCAGCCGCTTCGCGAGGCTGGGGCCTGGGGACAGCTGAAGCCGGGCACCTCGGTCAATGGCTTGGCGCCGCTGTTCCCCCGGGTCGAGCAGCCGGCGTGAGCGACCCGAGCGCCTACGTGCGGGAGAGGTCGGCGTCGGGCCGGCGCGACCTCACCTATCCTGAGCTGCCCGAGCCGCTCGTGGTGCCCGTGTACGACAATCACTGTCATCTCGAGATCATGGACGGGGACGACCCGCTGAGCCTGGACGAGCAACTCGCCCGGGCAGCCTCGACGGGGATTGCGGGCGTGGTGCAGGCATCCGGCGACGTGGAGTCTTCGCGGTGGGCGGTGTGGGCTGCCGAGCAGCATCCGCAGGTTCTCGCGGCGGTCGCGATCCACCCGAACGAGGCGCCGACGTACGAAGCGGCGGGGGAACTCGATGCCGCGATCGCAGTCATGGACGAGCTTGCCGCCCACCCGCGGGTGCGCGCAATTGGCGAGACGGGGCTCGACTTCTTCCGCACGGATGCCGAGGGTCAGCCGGCCCAGTACCGGTCGTTCGAAGCCCACATCGCGCTTGCCAAGAAGCACGGGATCGCCATGCAGATCCACGACCGGGATGCGCACGACGAGGTTCTGCGCGTGCTCGAGAGCGTCGGTGCTCCCGAGAAGACCGTGTTCCACTGCTTCTCGGGGGATGCCGAGATGGCGCGCGTTGCCGCCCACCGTGGCTATTACCTGTCTTTCGCCGGCAACATCACGTTCAAGAACGCGCAGAACCTGCGTGACGCGCTCGCCGTGACGCCGCGAGAGCGCATCCTGGTCGAAACCGACGCGCCTTTCCTCACGCCGGTACCTCACCGGGGGCGTCCGAATGCGCCCTATCTTGTGCCCATCACGCTGCGGTTCATGGCCGCGGAACTGGGCCTGCCGGTCGATGAGCTTGCCGCTCAGGTTGCCGCGAACACGATCGAGGTCTACGGCACGTTCGCCTGAGCGGCAAAGCCCTCGGAGATGGTGCCGCGACGAACCGATGTCGGCGCCGACCGGGTTGTCGACCCGCCCACGAGTTCCCACGGCAAAACCACCGGTGACATCGGGGTAGTTGCGGATTCCAGCGCTGCGACCAACTCGGGAAAGAGGAGCTCCGGCGCCTGCTCGGGGTGCACGCATACGTGGGTGACGCTCAGTCGGCGGTTCAGAGCGCAGTCATGCAGGCACAGCGCGACGAGCTGAAGATCGCGCGGCAGCACGACATCGAGCGCCGTCAGGTCGAGAAAGAGCCGCGGCCCTTCCGGAGCGAAGGAGAAGAGGCCGTCGACACCCTCCAGCAGGAGTTCACGGATGCTCCCGGCAAGCTCCAGGCTCGAGGCATCCACCCGTGCGACGATCGGCGCCTGACCGCGGTCGGCACACCATTGCGCGTAGACGGTCTCGCCGATCTCCAGGCGGGGGAGCCCTGGTTCACCGGTGAGAAGCCCGATGTTCGTCGCGCCACTGGCAGCGAGGAGGTCCAGGGCTGCGGTCGCGGCATCCTCGTATCCGGTGCGGATCCACATCCCCGCATCCGGCGGAAGGGGCAGGTCGTTGGTGATGACCGGGATGCTCTGCGCTGCCGCGATCGCGAGAAGCGGATCACTCTCGCGAGCATCGGGTGCGTACACGGCGTCGACCCGGGCGCTGCGCAGCAGCTCCGGGCGTGCTGAGGGGATGACGGTGACCGTGAACTGGTGCGCGGCCGCAGCGTCGACGAGAGCGCTGAGCTGCCGCATGGCGTACTGCGCCTGAGCCGCCTCGCGCACCGGGTCAAGCGGCGGCGACGCGACGTACCCGATCGAAAGCGTTCGCCCGCGCCGGAGCGCCGCTGCGTACCGGTCGGGGGAGTACCCGAGGTCGGACGCGGCATCGACGATCCGCTTCCTCGTGTCGGCGCTGAGCGCACCCCGGCCGTTGAGTGCCTGACTGACCGCCGCCGTGGATACGCCGGCTTTGGCCGCGACATCCTTCACCGTGACCCGCGCGCGCGGCAACGGGATCGGTGTCTGGTCGGGATGCTGGGTCATGCTCACTCACGTGCCGGGATTCGGCGCCTCCGAGAAAACTGCTTCGACCGCCGCTGACCAGCGTTCGCCCTCCCCGGAGGAGGCCAGTGTATGGCCGCGCGCAACGACGTGATGCATGATCACGCCGGCAAAATGCCGGAGCGCCCGTTCGGTCTTCAGGGAACTCTCGGACGAGTTCTCGGGGAGGCGGGAGATCTCGGCATCCAAGAGCGTCTGTACCCACGCCCGCGCGGCCCGAACAGCGGGCGCGACATCGTGGACCCTCCCCGCTCCTGCGTGGCGTAGTGCTGCATCGGCGACGATCGCCTTCGCGTCGGCGAGCGAGGCGAACTCGTCGAGCGGTGCGTGTAGGCGAATCGTCTCGAGGTCGAGTACCTCGACGCCGTGACGTGACTGCACGTCGGCCGAGACGTTCCGGGGCATGCCGAGGTCGATCACCAGGAGCCGCTCCGCTGCGGCCGTCACCGCGGCGCGACCCGCATCCAGTTCGTCGCCGCCGAGCACGACCCGGGTCGTGCAGGTCACGATGACATCAGCTGACGCGATCTCGGCGTGATACGAATCAGGGTCGACCGGGATCAGGCCGTGTCGCTGGGCGAACTCCGGACTACGACCGGATGCCGAATGAACACGGATGCCGCGCGCACCGCGCACGCGCAGCGCCGCCAACGCCGCCGCGGCATACCGACCGGTGCCGATGAGGAGCACACGGGCGCTCGACCAGTCGGTGATCCGCGAGGAGGCGAGTTCGAGGGCCAGGCGAACCAGGGAACGCCCGGATTCGCCCACCCGCGCCGAGTTCTTGACCGTCCGTGACGTTTCTTTCGCGCGCTCGAAGAGATGCTCGAGGGCGCGGGTCGTCATCCCTTCGCCGCGGGCGTCTTCGTAGGCGCGGGTGACCTGACCTGCAATCTCGTCTTCGCCGACGACGACCGAATCCAGGCCCGACGCGACGGCGAACAGATGATGAGCGACGCGATTTCCGACAGTGACATCGAGTGTCTCGCGCAGCTCTCGGTAGGCGATTCCCGAGGCGTCGGCCAGTTCGCCGAGCGCGGCAGTGACGGCGGATTCGGCCGAGTGGCCCTCGTCGGGGTCGATATCGAGGTAGGCCTCGAACCGATTGCAGGTTGCGAGCACCACGGCGCCGCCGATCGACTCGTGGGCCAGGGGGATGTCGCGGCGGACGTGGTCGCCCACCGCCGCGAGGCGCTCGAGGGAGGCGAACGGGGTAGCCCGGTGGTTGGCCGATAGGCAGACCAGCATCGCTTCCTCCTCGCGTCGACTGGTTAGTATATCGATTAACTATGCAGCTCTCCGATCAGCATCCGCTCGTTGCGCACGCGACGAAGGACTCGCACCTCATCCGCGCCTTCCTCGGACACCGACCCGCCACCACCCCCGTGTGGTTCATGCGGCAGGCCGGCCGTTCCCTTCCCGAATACCGCGCGCTGCGTGAGACCGGCTCGATGCTCGACGCCTGCTTGAACCCCGCTCTTGCCAGCGAAATCACGCTGCAGCCGGTGCGCCGTCACGGCGTGGACGCCGCCATCTTCTTCAGCGACATCGTTGTGCCGCTGGTGCTGGCCGGGGTCGATGTTCGCATCGTAGCCGGCCGTGGCCCCGTCTTCACCGAGCCCGTCCGCACGGCCGCCGATATCGCGCGGGTCACCGCGATCGACCCGAAGACCGTCACCGAGCGGGGCGCGCCGATCATCGACGCCGTGCGCCGCACGACCGAGATGCTGGGGGACGAGTCTGCAGCCCGCGACACGCCCCTCCCGCTCATCGGTTTCGCGGGGGCCCCGTTCACGCTCGCGGCCTACCTCGTGGAGGGCGGGCCCTCCAAGGACCACCTCGCCGCGCGCCGCCTGATCCACGAGGACCCGGCAGGATGGGCTGCGCTCACGCAGTGGCTCGCGGAGATCAGCGGGCGGTTCCTCGCCCTCCAGATCGAGGCCGGCGCCAGCGCCGCGCAGTTGTTCGACTCCTGGGCCGGATCCCTCTCGCCGCGCCTGTACCGGCAGGCAGCACTCCCGGCATCCGAAAAGGCCCTCGCTCACGCCCGGCGGATCGAACCGCCTGCGGGCTCGGGGATGCCGCGCATTCCGCTCTCGCACTTCGGCGTCGGCACCTCCGACCTTCTCGCCGACCTCGCGAGCCTGGATCTCGACGTCGTGGGCATCGACCACCGGATCGATCTCGACGAGGCAGTCAAGCGGATCGGGAGAGAGGTCACCGTGCAGGGGAACCTGGATCCCGCGATGCTGTTTGCCCCTGTCGAGGTCCGCGCCGCAGAGGTCTCTCGGATCATCGCCGCGGGCGCGGCTGCGCCCGCTCACGTCTTCAACCTCGGGCATGGGGTTCCGCCCGAGACCGATCCTGACGTGCTGACGGATCTTGTCGCGATGGTGCACGATGCCCGCTGAGACGGACGAGATCGTCGATGTCTGCATCGTCGGCGCGGGGATGGCGGGCCTGGTCGTTGCCGCTGAGACCGCCGCCGCGGGGCTCCGGACCGTCGTCGTGGACGCCTCGGACCGTGTGGGCGGCATGCTCGCGCCGGTCATCATCGACGGTGCGGGGCAGGTCGCTGTGGATGCCGGTGCCGAGTCGTTCGCAACCCGAACGGCTGGCGTGACAGATCTCATCGACCGATGGCAGCTTCCCGTCGCTGTCACGGCCCCGAACCCCGCCGGGGCGTGGCTGGTCGCCGGGGGTGAGTCCGGCATCCGTCGCGCTCCGCTTCCGCGGCAGAGCGTCCTGGGGATCCCCGCCGATCCCAGCGCTGCCGACATCCTGGCGCTCGTTCCGCCCCGCGCCGAGCAGGTGCTGCCCGTGCCCGCCGAGGAGCCTTCGCTCTACGACCTTGTGGCCTCACGACTCGGTGATGACCTGGCAAGCGCGGTGGTCGACACCGTGTGCCGCGGCGTCTACTCGCGCTCTGCCGGCGACCTGAAGCTCTCGGTGGTGCACCCGCAGCTGTGGCAGCGGTTCGTGCAGACCGGCGCGCTGACGGACGCCGTCGCCGAGCTTGCCGCGGGGCCTCGCCCCGGCAGCGCTGTCGCGGGGATCGTCGGCGGCATGTGGCGGCTACCCGTCGAGCTGGCAGCCCGCTCCCGCGCCGCCGGGGCGACCATCCTGCTCCACACCCCGGTTCGTCGCATCCATGGTGCCGAAAGCGCGTTCGAGAGCATGGGCGACGGGGCACGCGGCGAGGTGCTGAGCGTGGATGCAGGGAGCGTCGCGATCCGCGCCCGAACCGTTGTCATCGCCACCGGGCGCGACCAGGCGCTGCGGCTGCTCGGGGAACACGGCGACGGTGACGGAACGCCCGTCGAACTGGCGATCGCGCTCGTGCGCTCCCCGGGTCTTGATGCTCACCCGGTGGGCACGGGAGCGCTGATCGCCGACGCTGCACCCATCGACGCAAAGGCGCTCACGCACGCTAACGCGAAGTGGGGATGGCTCGATCAGCAGCTCGAGCCTCACCACCACGTCATCCGGCTCTCGGCGCGCGATGGTGTCACGGGAACGTTCGATGAGGCATCCGTCGCCACGGCGATCAGCATCGTTACGGGAGTGTCGGTTGCGCCGCAGGACGTGCGCGAGCTGCACGTGCGCCACTGGGATGCTTCCTCGTCGTCGTCCTCGATGCCCCTTGTCGCCGCTGACCCCCGCCTGCACCTCGCCGGCGCCGCGGTGGCAGGCACCGGGCTTGCCTCGGTGGTGCCGCATGCGCGCGAGGTCGCCGCAACCCTGATCCACGCGCTCGCGGCACCCCCGCTCGCATCCGCCGCTTCTTGACCCGCACCGCCGCTTCTGACTGGAGGAATCGTGACCGATCCCGTAACCCCCGCCGCCTCGGGCCCCGAGCCCGAGTCGACGCCCGCGGGCTACACCCTGTTCACCGTGCTCGCCGTCCCGCGCGTAGCGGCACCGAAGTTCGGTGACCTCGAGGCCGAGATCGCAGAGCTCCCCGGCGCCGGTGTGACCTTGCGCGGTCTCTACGACGTCACCGGCATGCGCGCGGATGCCGACCTCATGGTGTGGCTGCACGGTGAGGACCCCGCGGCTTTGCAGGCAGCGCTTCGCCGGCTTCGTCGCACCGCGGCGCTGCACGCGTCGAGCATCACGTGGAGTGCCATGGGCGTTCACCGCGAGGCCGAATTCAACAAGCGTCACGTTCCCGGGTACCTGCGCGGGGAAACGCCCCGCGAATGGCTCTGCCTCTACCCGTTCGTGCGCAGCTACGAGTGGTACCTGCTGCCCGAGCAGGAGCGCTCAGCGATGCTCGCCGAGCACGGCCGCAAGGGCAGCGCTTTCCGTGATGTCGTGGCCAACACGGTCTCGACTTTCGCGCTCAGCGACTACGAGTGGCTGCTGCCGCTGGAAAGCGACAACCTGCTGAGCCTTGTCGACATGATGCGCGATCTTCGCGCGACGGATGCCCGCCGTCATGTCCGTGAGGAAGTCCCGTTCTTCACCGGGAGACGCGTCGAGGTCGGCGAGCTCGAGGACGTCCTGTCGTGACCGCCGAGAACTTCCGACCCAAGCCCCCGCACGCGACCGGTGCCTACTGCGCGCCGGGGGCTGCGGTGTGCGGTGCGACGCCCGCGGCGGCATCCGGCCCGGCACACGTGGAAGAACCCGTCGCGTACGACGCGCTGCTGCTGCTCGGGTTCGGTGGACCCGAGGGGCAGGATGACGTCATCCCGTTCCTGCGCAACGTCACCGCCGGTCGCGGCATCCCCGACGAACGTCTCGAAGAGGTCGCGCACCATTACCGCCACTTCGGCGGCGTCTCGCCGATCAACCAGCAGAACCGCGATCTGGTCGCTGCCCTGGATGCCGAGCTTCGCGCACGCGGCATCGATCTGCCGGTCTACTGGGGCAACCGCAACTGGATGCCGTATGTCGCCGACGCCGTGCGGCAGCTGCACGCCGACGGACACCGCCGCGTCCTGGCGCTGGCAACGAGCGCCTACAGCTCCTATTCGTCATGCCGGCAGTACCGTGAGGACCTCGCCGACGCGCTCGAGGCTACGGGTCTCGGCGCGCAGCTCGAGATCGACAAGATCGCGCAGTTCTTCGATCACCCCGGCTTTGTGGCACCCTTCGTCGCCGGCATCCGCGCAGGGTTCGCAGAGCTGCGGGAGCGGGGCATCGAGAATCCGAACGAGATCGAGGTGCTCTTCTCCACCCACTCGATTCCCGTCGCCGATGCCGAGCGCTCCGGGCCCCGCGACCGGGACTTCGGGCCGGGTGGTGCCTATGCCGCGCAGCACGCCGCCGTCGCTACGCAGATCATGCGTGAGCTCGGATCCACGAGCCCCTGGCAGCTCGTCTACCAGAGCCGCTCTGGCCCGCCGTCGGTGCCGTGGCTTGAGCCCGACGTCAACGATGCGATTGCGCAGCTGCCTGACCAGGGGCGGCGCGGCGTCATCATTGTTCCTCTCGGGTTCGTCAGCGACCACATGGAAGTCATGTGGGACCTCGACACCGAAGCCATCGAGACCGCCACCGAGCTCGGTCTTGTCGCCGTACGCACCGCGACCCCGGGAACATCGCCCACCTACGTCGCGGGCCTCGTTGACCTCATCGAGGAGCGGCTGAACGGGACCCCGGCATCGCAGCGCCCGCGGGTGACCTCCCTCGGTCCGTGGTTCGACGTGTGCCGGCCCGGATGCTGCGAGAACGCCAGGCTGGGCTTCCGCCCGGCACTCGCGGGGTTGACGCCATGACCGTGCGCTTGGGTACCCGGGCCAGCACGCTGGCGATGACGCAGTCTGGGACGGTGGCACGGATGCTGACAGCATCCTCGGGCCTCGAGGTCGACCTCGTGCCGCTGACCACCCACGGCGATGTCGCCACCGGTTCTCTCGCGTCGCTGGGCGGCACGGGTGTGTTCGCGACGGCCCTGCGCGAAGCGCTGCTCGCGGGGGAGTGCGACCTGATCGTTCACTCCCTCAAGGACCTGCCGAACGCCGCTTACCCGGGCCTGACGCTGATCGCAATTCCTGAGCGCGAGGGTCAGCGCGACGCGCTGTGCTCGCGCGGCGGCGTGACCCTCGCCGAGCTCCCCACCGGTGCGCGCGTGGGAACCGGATCCCCACGCCGGGCTGCACAGGTTCTGCAGCGCCGCCCCGATCTCGAGGTCGCCGACATTCGCGGCAACGTGGACACGCGCCTGCGCAAGGTCGCGGACGGCGAGTACGACGCGGTCGTCCTCGCCGAAGCCGGCCTTCGCCGGATCGGCCGGGACGCCGAGATCGCGGAGCTGTTCGACCTGCAGTCCTGGCCGACCTCGGCCGGACAAGGGGCGCTGGCTGTCGAGATCCGCACCGCCGACACGACGACCGAGCTGGGGCGTGCGCTCCGGGGACTGAACGATCCCGCCGCCGCGATCCCCGCGCTCGTGGAGCGTGCCGTGCTCGCCGAGCTCGAAGCCGGGTGCGCTGCCCCGGTCGGTATCTCCGCGGTCCAGAGCGGCGAGAGCGTCGAGGTCGCCGCGACGGTCTACCGGAGTGATGGGTCGCGCAGCATCCGTGTCGAGGATGCCGCGCCGGTCGCCGTCGTTGCCGAGCCGGCGGGCCGGGCGGCGCTTGCTGAACGGGTCGTGCGGACGCTCCGAGACCGCGGGGTCGATGAGCTCGATGACTGAACCATTCGATGGACGCACCGTGCTTGTGCCGCGCGGCGGAGCATGGGGGGAGCGCGTCGCGCGCCTGCTCACGGACCGCGGCGCGGTGGCTGTGATTGCGCCGCTGATCGAGACCACACCACCGCGTGACGTGGAGGCCCGCGACCGCTCCTTCGCAGCGCTTGCCGCGGGCGAGTACGACTGGGTGTTCATCACCAGCGCCGCCGCGCTCGAACACCTGCGGGCGGCGGGTGTCGAGATTCCTGCTGCAACGAAAGTCGCAGCGGTCGGGCGTGCGACGGCCCGCGCCGTCGTGGATGCCGGGTTCGACGTCGACTTCATTCCCGCCGGACGTTCCTCGGCGCTCAGTCTCACCCAGCAGTGGTGCTCGGCCCATGATCCTGCGGGCGTCGGGCGGTGCCTTGTCTTGCGCTCTGACCTCGCCATGGCGGTGGTCAGCGACGAACTGGAGATTCGCGGCTACGCGGTAGACGTCTGCATCGCCTACCGCACCGTCGGTGTCGACCTCGCTGAGGCGATCGTCGATGATCTTCGATCGGGGCGGATCGACACCGTTCTTCTGACCTCGACAAGTGTCGTTCGAGAGCTCAGCCATCAGGTCGGCGCGCTCCCCGAGCACACTCTCCTCGCCTCGCTCGGCCCTGGCACGACCCGGGACGCCGAGCGTCGCGGGCTCATCGTGTCGCTGACCTCGCCCGAACAGAGCATCGAGGCGCTCATCGCTGCCCTTCCCCACACATCTTTGGAGACCCGCGCATGACGACCCTTCCTGCCCACCGCCCGCGTCGGTTGCGCCAAAGCTCCGCGATGCGGCGCCTGGTCACCGAAAACGCGCTGTCGGCATCCGCCCTCGTGCTCCCCGTGTTCGTGACCGAGCGAGAAGAACCGCAACCGATCGCAACGATGCCGGGCGTTCGGCAAGAGACCCTCGAGACGCTGCCGCAGGTCGTGGATGCCGCAGCCGACGCGGGCCTCGGCGGCATCATGCTGTTCGGCGTGCCCCTCGCCCGGGATGCCGTCGGATCCGGGTCCACCGACCCCGACGGCATCCTCAACCGGGCCATCCGCGTCGCCCGCACGGCAGCTGCGGGCCGGCTCACCGTGCAGGCCGACCTGTGCCTGGACGAATTCACCGACCACGGGCACTGCGGGGTGCTCGATGCGCACGGACGGGTCGACAACGATGCGACGCTCGAGCGCTACACGGCGATGGCGCTCGCGCAGGCAGACGCTGGAGCCGAGATCCTGGGCCTGTCGGGAATGATGGACGGCCAGGTCGCCGCGGTTCGCGAAGCCCTCGACGCGGCGGGGCGATCGGATGTCGTGCTCCTGGCCTACTCGGCCAAGTATGCGTCGGCGTTCTACGGGCCGTTCCGGGACGCCGTCGAATCCACTCTCGTCGGCGACCGAAAGACCTACCAGCTCGACCCGGCAAACGGTCGCGAGGGGCTGCTGGAGGCATCCCGCGACATCGATGAGGGCGCCGACATCGTCATGGTGAAGCCCGCAGGGCCCTACCTCGACGTCCTCGCAGCGGTTGCGGAGCGCTCGTCGATCCCGGTGTGGGCCTATCAGGTGTCGGGGGAGTACGCGATGGTCGAGCTCGCCGCGGCAGCCGGGGCGATCGACCGCGATCGCGCGATCATCGAGTCCCTGATCGGCATCCGTCGAGCAGGAGCCGACGCGATCCTGACCTACTGGGCGCTGGAGGTCGGGCAACTGCTGCGCGACGGGCACGGCGCTGGAGGTGCGCGATGACCCACAACGACGAACTCTTCGCCCGGGCTCAGATAGCGATGCCCGGGGGCGTCAATTCGCCGGTGCGCGCCTTCGGCTCGGTCGGCGGCACACCCCGGTTCTTCGTGTCCGCCCGCGGGCCGTACGTGACGGATGCCGACGGCCGCGAGTACGTGGACCTCGTCGCCAGCTGGGGGCCGGCGATCCTCGGTCACGCGCATCCGGAGGTCGTTGCGGCCGTTCAGGATGCCGCTGCCCGCGGCCTCTCATTCGGTGCGAGCACACCGGCTGAGACCGAACTCGCCGAACAGATCGCCGCCCGGGTGGGTGCGGTCGAGCGTGTCCGCCTCGTGTCGACCGGCACCGAGGCGACCATGACGGCAGTGCGACTGGCGCGCGGCTTCACCGGCCGCGAACTCGTGGTGAAGTTCTCGGGTCACTACCACGGGCACTCCGACGGGCTTCTCGCCCAGGCAGGCTCCGGCCTTGCCACTCTTGCGCTGCCGGGCTCGGCCGGCGTTCCCGAGGCGATTGCCGCCCACACGATCGTCGTTCCGTACAACGACCCGGATGCGCTCGCTGCGGTATTTGCGCAGCATCCGGGGCGTATCGCTGCCGTGATCACCGAAGCCGCAGCCGCCAACATGGGTGTCGTTTCTCCGCATCCGGGCTTTAACGCCCTGCTCGCGCGGGCCTGCCACGACAACGGAGCGCTGCTCATTCTCGACGAGGTGCTCACGGGCTTCCGTGTCGGCCCCGCGGGTTTCTGGGGGCTGCAGGATGCCGCGGGCGAGACCTACACTCCCGACTTGTTCACGTTCGGCAAGGTGGTCGGCGGCGGCCTCCCCGTCGCAGCGGTCGCCGGGCGCGCCGAGGTCATGGAGCTCCTCGCCCCCCTCGGCCCGGTGTACCAAGCCGGCACGCTCTCGGGGAATCCGGTCGCTGTGGCGGCGGGGCTCACGACGCTCCGACTCGCGGATGCCGCCGTCTATGCGCGGCTCGACAGTGCTGCCGACGAGCTTTCGGCCGCGGTGGGGGACGCTCTGGCACGCGAGGGCGTCGCTCACGGCATCCAGCGGGCGGGGAACCTTTTCAGCGTGTTCTGGGGCGAGGATGTCGCGGCCGGCGTGTCCGACTACGAGAGCGCCGTCCGGCAGGAGGCGTTCCGGTATCGCGCGTTCTTCCACGCGATGCTCGATGCCGGTGTCTCGCTCCCGCCGTCTGCGTTCGAGGCGTGGTTCCTCACTGCCTCGCACGACGACGGGGCGCTCGAGCGCATCATCGCTGCTCTGCCCACCGCGGCGCGAGCTGCCGCTGCAGCCCGCGCCTTCCGCTGATGCGGCCCAATCAGGCTGGCGCGACGGGCTAGCCTAAGGCCCCGGCGAGACTCGACCACCAAGCTACGAGGATAACGATTCCGATCGCAGCAAGCGCGATCGAGACCCAACCGATGACGACGCCAGCAAGCGCAAGCCCGTGGCCGGGTTCTCGAGTTCGCCTAATCTCTTGAAGCGCGATGTGTCCTGTGATGATTCCGATGATTTGGCCGATCACCGGGACGATCAGGACGCCGAGAATCGAGGAGATCAGAGAGACAACCGCGAGGGTGTTTGTCTTCGAGCCGATCGGCGCGGTCTCGGGGCCGAGCTCCGAGCCAGCCGACGAAGAAGGTGTCGCTCTCTCCCTGAAGGTGAACAGCGTCTCGGTCTGTTCGAGCTCCATGCCCTTGGTCTCGGGGATGCGCCACAGCACGAAGAAGAACGACAGTGCCGCGAACGTCGCGTACATGCCGTACGTCAGCGGCAGTGACCAGCTCGACATCACGGGGAAGGTCATGGTGATCAGGAAGTTCGCGATCCACTGAGCGCCGGCAGCGACACCGAGCGCCTTGCCGCGGATACGGCTCGGGAAGATCTCGCCGAGGAGCACCCACACGAGCGGGCCCCACGAGGCGCCGAATCCGATGACGAAGAGGTTCGCCGCGACCAGCGCGATCGGACCCCATGCGCCGTCGAGGTGGACGTCCTTGCCGGTACCGGTGGCGAACGAGAAGGCCAGCGCCATCGTGCCGAGCGACAGGGCCATGAGCACGGAACCCGTGAGCAGGATCGGCTTTCGGCCGACCCGGTCGACCAGGAAGATCGCGATCAGCGTGACGAGCACATTTGTCACGCTCGTGATCACGCTGATCAGGGGAGCGTTGGTCATGCCGACCGAGTTCCACAGGCTCGTCGAGTAGTAGAAGATCACGTTGATGCCGACGAACTGCTGGAACACCGACAGGATGATGCCGATCCAGACGATCGGCTGAAGACCCAGGGCCTTGCCCCGAATCGATACTCCCGCGTTCTTCTTGTCGGTCTCGATGGCAAGCGTCAGCTCGTTCATCGTCTTGTCGAGGTCGACGGCGGGCACCAGGCGCGCGAAGATCGCCCGCGCCTCGTCAGTGCGGCCCTTGCTGATCAGGTAGCGCGGTGACTCGGGCACGGTGAACGAGAGGATGCCGTACACGGCCGCGGGCACGACGGCGACCAGGAACATCCAGCGCCACGCTTCCAGGCCCAACCACAGCACGTTGTCGGCGCCGCCCGCGATGCCCTCGAGCCAGGCATCCGACAGGAGCGCCGCGAAGATACCGATCGTGATCGCGAGCTGCTGCAAAGAGGCGAGCGAGCCGCGGATCTGCCGGGGCGCGACTTCAGCGATGTAGGCGGGCGCGACAACTGACGCGATACCGATGCCGATACCGCCGACCACGCGCCACAAACCGAGGTCCCAGACCGAGAAGGCGAGACCGGTTCCGATCGCGCTGACGAAGAACATGATCGCGCCGAGGAACATGACCCGGAGGCGCCCCCAGCGGTCGGCGAGGTTGCCTGCCATGAGCGCGCCGACTGCACAACCGAGCAGCGCGATGGCGACGATGAACCCGGTGACGAAGTCGTTGAGGGCGAAGTCGCTCTGGATCGACTCGACAGCACCGTTGACGACCGAGGAGTCGAAGCCGAAGAGGAATCCACCGACAGCAGCGGCGATGGACAGGCCGACGGCGCGGCGACCATAGGGACTATTGAGGGAGAACGTCCCCGTGGGGAGCGCGTCAGATGAGGATGTCACGCGACTCACCGTACTCCCGCCGCGGCGGCGCGTGACGGATTCCGGTTACCCGATTCGCGAAGTCCGCGCGTGAGGCGAACTACAGTGAACCCATGCCCGTCACCCTCATGGGCGCCGCGGAAGTGCGGGCGCTGGCCGCAGATCTCGACGTCACCCCGACCAAAAAACTCGGACAGAACTTCGTCGTCGACGCCAACACTGTGCGCAAGATCGTGCACCTTGCCGGCGTTCAGGCCGGGGAGCACGTCGTCGAGGTCGGCCCCGGGCTCGGCTCTTTGACGCTCGCAATTCTGGAGACCGGAGCCGAGGTCACCGCCGTCGAGATCGATCACCGCCTCGCCGAGCGTCTGCCCGCCACGGCATCCGCTCACGGCGTTCCCGAGGGTGCGTTGCGGGTCATCGATCAGGATGCCCTGCGGGTGACCGAGCTTCCGGGCGACCCGGCAGTGCTCGTGGCCAATCTGCCCTACAACGTGTCGGTTCCGGTGCTGTTGCACTTCCTCGAGACCTTCCGGTCGATCGCCCGGGGGGTCGTGATGGTTCAGGCCGAGGTAGGGGAGCGGCTCGCCGCCCCGCCCGGGTCGAAGGTGTACGGGGCGCCGAGCGTCAAGGCTGCATGGTGGGGAGCGTGGCGACTTGCCGGGACGGTGTCACGTCAGGTCTTCTGGCCCGTTCCCAACGTCGATAGCGTCCTCGTCGGTTTCGAACGCTCCGAACCGTTGGGCTCGGAGGAGGAGCGGATCCTGACCTTTCGCATCATCGACGCCGCGTTCCAGCAGCGCCGCAAGATGCTCCGTCAGGCGCTTGCCGCGGTGCTCGGCGGAAGCGCGCTCGAGGCATCCGTCGCGCTCGAACGCGCCGGGATCGCGCCGACTGCCCGCGGCGAGGAGCTGACGGCCGAGCAGTTCCTGCGCATCGCCAGAGCAACCCCCACGGCTGCGCGATAGCCTCGAAGCATGACCGAAGAGCAGCGATTCTCGCGCAGCCGAAACGACATCCACCGCCCCTACTCGGCATCCGAGAGCCGCTACTCCAGCACCGACTACCGGCAGGTGGGTACGTCGGGTCTGTACCTCCCGCCGATCTCGCTCGGACTGTGGTGGAACTTCGGTGACAACATCCCGTTCGACAACCAGCGGGCGCTGCTGCGGCACGCCTTCGACTCCGGGATCACGCACTTCGATCTGGCCAACAACTACGGGCCGCCCTACGGATCTGCCGAGACGAACTTCGGACGGATGATGCGCGAAGACTTCGCGCGCTACCGCGATGAGCTGATCATCTCGTCTAAGGCCGGCTACGACATGTGGCCGGGGCCGTACGGCGACTATGGCTCGCGCAAGTACATCCTGGCGAGCGCCGACCAATCGCTGGCTCGCATGGGTCTCGACTACGTCGACATCTTCTACTCGCACCGCATGGATCCGGTCACCCCCGTCGAAGAGACGATCGCAGCTCTTGACACCCTCGTGCGCCAGGGCAAGGCGCTCTACGTCGGGATCTCGTCGTACTCGGCAGAGCAGACCGCGATCGCCGCGGCCGTGGCCCGGAGCCTCGGGACGCCCCTGGTTATCCACCAGCCGTCGTATTCGATGCTCAACCGCTGGGTCGAGGACGGTTTGACCGGCGTGCTGCGTCAGGAGGGTCTGGGGGCTATCGCATTCACCCCGCTCGCGCAGGGCCTGCTCACCGACAAGTACCTCAGTGGTGCGGCCGCTGATCGCGCGCAAAACCGCAACTCGGTTCCTGCCGACCGGGTGTCAGAGCATGGCAGCTCGCTCCTGGGCAGCTTGAACGAGATCGCCCGGCAGCGGGGACAGAGCCTCGCGCAGATGGCAATCCAGTGGGTGCTGCGGGACCCGGTCGTCACCTCGGCGCTCATCGGAGCGTCGCGCCCGTCCCAGCTCGACGAGAACCTCGCGGCGCTCGCAGGGCCGGCATTCGACACCGAGGAGCTCGAGCAGATCGATGCACTCACCGACGGGATTGACCTGTCGCCGTCCGGTCCCATCTGGGCGGGCTCTGCGGCATCGTGACCGCACCGCTTCGCTCCGACGTCGTCCGGGTGAGGGCACCGGGCAAGCTCAACGTGTTCTTCGAGGTCGGCCCGCTGCTCGACGATGGCTACCACGCCGTCGCTTCGGCATACCAGGCGGTCTCGCTGTTCGAGGAGGTGTGGGCCGTAGCGGCGGATGACTTTCGGCTCGAGGTCACCGGCTCGGTGGATGTCTCAGGGGTCCCACTCGATGACCGAAACCTTGCGCTGCGGGCTGCACGTATCCTCGCGCAACACACCGGCTACGACGGCGGCGTTCACCTCACGATCGACAAGCACGTCCCCGTCGCCGGCGGAATGGGTGGTGGTTCGGCGGATGCTGCTGCGGCACTGGTCGCCTGCGATGCGCTGTGGGGCACCGACGTGGGATCTGGCGAACTGCAGCGGCTTGCTGCCAGACTCGGTGCCGACGTCCCGTTCGCCCTCATGGGTGGAACCGCGGTGGGCCTCGGCCGGGGGGACCGGCTCAGTCCCGCGCTCGCGACCGGTCGCTTCGAGTGGGTCATCGCGCTCGCCGATGGCGGACTGTCCACCCCCGCGGTGTATGGCGAACTCGACAGGCTTCGGGCGCGGACCGCGTCGGCCGGGCATCCGTCGACGGGCGCGATTCCGCTGGACCGCATTTCTGGGGGCCGCGACGATGACGAAGACCCGGCGGTAGCAACGGGGGTGCTGCACGCCCTTCGGGCAGGTAACCCTGAGGAACTCGCGGCTCACCTGCACAACGACCTGCAGGAGGCGACGCTGTCGCTGCGACCAGAGCTGGGCGAGGTGCTCGAGCTGGGGGAGCGGGCGGGAGCCCTCGCCGGGATCGTGTCGGGGTCGGGACCGACCACCGCATTCCTCGCGGAAGATCTCGAGTCGGCCTTAGAACTCCAGGTGACGTTGTCCGCCGCCGGGTACACGGCCCTCCACGCGCACGGACCCGTGCCCGGCGCGCGTCTGATCTGACCGAGCCGCTGGCGCCCCTGATGCGCGCCGCGGATATTACCGCCGGCTTTCCGCTTCGGCCAGAACCGCCCCAGTGTCCCAGGCCTCCGGTAGCGTGATTCGAAGCCGAATCGGCGGTCCCCGACGAACGGAGAACCATGAAGGCTGTCATCGACAACGTTGTCATTGCAGAGGCGTCTCGCGATGATCTCCTCTCGATCGAGGGGAACTGGTACTTCCCGCCGAGCAGCATCGCCGACGGCGCGCTGGCCGAGAGTCCGACGCCGTACACGTGCCCGTGGAAGGGTGTGTGCCAGTACTACGACATCGTCGCCGATGGAGTCACGCACTCCGATGGGGCGTGGGCCTACCCGACGCCGTACCCGAGCGCGTTTGATCGCGTCGGGGCCGACTTCTCGGGCTATGTCGCCTTCGGGAAGGACGTGTCGGTCATCGACTGACTCGGTGCCGCCGTGATCATCTTCGACGACGTCACGAAACAGTTCCCCGACGGAACTCGCGCTGTCGACGGGTTCAGTCTGACCCTCCCCGCGCACAAGACGACGGTCTTCGTCGGCTCATCCGGATGCGGCAAGACGACCCTGTTGCGCATGATCAACCGCATGGTGGAGCCGTCGCAGGGCGTCGTCACGATCGACGGTGAGGACATCGCTGGCAAGGACCCGGTCAAGCTGCGCCGCAGCATCGGCTACGTCATGCAGAATTCCGGCCTGTTGCCGCACTACACCGTGATCGACAACATCGCGACGGTTCCCGTGCTCCAGGGGATGTCTCGCTCTGCCGCGCGCAGCCGCGGTCTCGAGCTCATGGACACGGTGGGGCTGGATCGCTCGTTCGCCAAGCGATATCCGAGCCAGCTCTCCGGCGGCCAGCAACAGCGGGTGGGGGTCGCGCGCGGACTTGCGGCCGATCCCAACATTCTCCTGATGGACGAGCCCTTCGGCGCAGTGGACCCGATCGTGCGCGCCGAACTGCAGCAGGAGTTGCTGCGGCTGCAAGACGAGGTCGACAAGACCATCGTGTTCGTCACTCACGACATCGACGAGGCGTTTCTGCTGGGGGATCAGGTCGTCATCCTGGAAAAAGGTGCACACATCGCCCAGGTCGGCACGCCGAGCGAGATTCTCGAGAACCCGGCATCCGAGTTCGTGGCGTCGTTCATCGGCGCCGACCAAGGGAAGCGCTCGCTGCACCTGAAGAAGACCGCGACCGGTACGGCTGTGATTGACGGGCAGGGGCGCACGCAGGGGATGCTCCGTGATCCGGATGAGAGCGCGCGAGGCGTACCGTCGTGACCTGGGTTCTGGACAACCTCGATCTGATCCTTCAGCTGTCGGTGGAACATCTCCGCCAGTGTCTGATCGCGATCCTGCTCGGGTTCGTCCTGTCGATTCCGCTGGGCTTTCTCGCCTGGCGGTTCCGATTTCTTCGTGGCACCGTCGTCACGATTACGGGATTGATGTACACCATCCCCTCGCTCGCGCTGTTGTTTCTGCTTCCCGCGGTCTTCGGCTACGTCGCGTTCAGCGATCTGAACCTCATTCTCGCGTTGACCCTCTACGCGATCGCGCTTCTCGTGCGGTCGGTCGTTGACGGACTCAACTCGGTTGACGAGGGGGTACGTGGCGCGTCCACTGCCATGGGCTTCTCCGGTGCGCGCCGGTTCTTCGCCGTTGAGCTACCGTTGGCCGGCCCCGTCATCCTCGCGGGCCTGCGCGTTGCAGCCGTCAGCACCATCGCGCTGGCCCCCGTGGGAATTCTCGTCGGCGTCTCGAATCTGGGATACCTGTTTACCAATGGCCTCCAGCGGCGCATCATCCCCGAGGTCCTCGCGGGGGTTGTCGCCGTCGTCGTTCTCGCCCTCGTGATCGATCTCGTGCTGGTTCTGATCGGGCGGATGCTGATGCCGTGGACACGCCGAACGCGAGTGCGGCCCCGCTCAGCCTCATCCGCTGTTCCGGCGGAGGTGAGCGCGTGAATCTTCTCATCGACGCCTGGGCCTGGATCGTCGCGCCAGAACAATGGTCCGGCCGATACAGCCTTCCGACGCTGCTGCTGGAGCAGCTCGGGTACACCTTCGCCGCCGTTGGAATCGCGGCTCTCATCGCCGTGCCGATCGGCTGGGCGATCGGACATACCGGCAAGGGGCGCGAGGTCGCTGTTGCCGTCTCGGGCGCGGCTCGCGCCATCCCCTCGTTCGGACTGCTGATTCTTCTCGTCCTGGTCATCGGCGTGACGCGTCGTGCGGAAGCTGCGCTGATCACGTTCGTCCTCCTTGCCATCCCGTCTCTGTTGGCCGGCGCCTATACCGGCCTCCAGGCGATCGATCGGGCCACGATCGACGCGGCACGCGCCATGGGGATGACTCGCTGGCAGATCCTGTGGCGCGTCGAGGTTCCGCTGGGTCTCCCGCTGTTGGTCGGGGGCCTTCGCACCGCAACGCTGCAGGTTGTCGCAACCGTCACGATCGCCGCCTACGTGAACCTCGGCGGTCTGGGATTCCCGATCATCCAGGGCCTTCCGCTGCGGGCGTTCGATCAGGTTCTTGCCGGATCGATTCTCGTTGCCCTCCTCGCGCTGATCCTCGACGGACTGCTCGCGCTGCTGCAGCGCGCTGCAGTGCCGCGCGGGCAGCGTGCCACCAAGACCCGGCGCCCGCCAGCCGATACCGAGTCCCGGTCCGACGACACGCCCGCTCCCGTGGCAAGCGCCGCGGCATCTAGCCCATCCTCCTGACTGCACCACCACAGGCCCCGCACCACCAGAAAAGAAAGAGGCACCATGACCACCACACGCACCCTCCGCGCCGCCGCGCTCGCCGGCGCTGCCGCGCTGCTGCTGGCTGGCTGCGCTTCGGGCAACCCGTTCGAAGAGCCCACCGACGGTAGCGGAAGCGGCGAGATGATGTCCGACACGATCGTGGTCGGCTCGCAGGCGTATTACTCCAACGAGATCATCGCCGAGATCTACGCGCAGGCTCTCGAGAACGCCGGCTTCGATGTCGAGCGCCAGTTCAACATCGGCCAGCGGGATGCCTACATCCCGGCGCTCGAGAGCGGCGAGGTGACGCTGTTCCCGGAGTACAGCGGAAACCTCCTGCAGTACTTCGACCCCGAGACGACTGCCCGCACCGCTGACGAGGTCTACGCCGCGCTCCCGGATGCGCTTCCCGAAGGGCTCGTCGTGCTCGACCAGTCCAGCGCGACCGATCAGGACTCGTACACCGTCACGTCGGCGTTCGCCGACCAGTACAGTCTCGTCTCGATCGCCGATCTCGCTAACGTCACCGAACCCCTGACGCTCGGCGGTCCGCCGGAGCTCGCCGAGCGTCCCTACGGGCCGACGGGGCTGGCTGATGTCTACGGGATCGACGTCGGGTTCTCGGCCACGGGTGACACCACGTTCGAGGACCTCGAGGCGGGCACCATCAACCTCGCCAACATCTACACGGCCGACCCGCGCATCCAGACGGCGGGCCTCGTGGTTCTCGAGGACCCCGAGGGGCTCTTCCTCGCCTCGAACGTCGTCCCCGTTGTGAACGCGGATGTCGCCGACGGGATCGCCGACGTCATCAACGCAGTCAGCGCCGCCCTCACCCCTGAGGGTCTGGTCGCACTGAACGTGCAGAGCACCGTTGACGAGATGTCGCCCGCCGACATCGCGTCGCAGTGGCTGCAGGAGAACGGCCTGAGCTAGCCAACACGACGACAACGAAGCGGCTGCCGCCCGAGAGAGGGTGGCAGCCGCTTCCGAGTTCGGGGGCGGTGGTTCAGCGGCCGAACAGGCTCGCGAAGAACCCCTTCGACGGCTCGTTCTCATGTCCGGCGCAGCGCTGGGCTTTCGGGACCCCGGCGAGGGCCTGCTGCACGTGCTGACCGCACCCGCCCCACGTCACTTTGCCGCACTTCCGGCACGTCGTCTGATAACACATGATGTCTCCTTCGATGGCTGCGCAGGGCAGCACAAGTAGCGGTCCGTCACGGCGACGGTCCGGGTGATGACTGTCAGGGGAGGTGGTTCAGGCGAGCGAGAGGAAGAGCTTCTCCAGCTCCTCCTGCGTCAGGCCTTCAGCCTCTGCGGTGCCGTCCGGGTCGGCGACGCAGTCACGCATCGCGGCCGAGATGATGGCGAATCCGGCGCGGTCGAGCGCACTCGTGACGGCGGAGAGCTGTGTCACGATGTCGCGGCACGTGTCGCCAGCCTCAACCGACGCGATGACAGCGTTCAGCTGACCCTGTGCACGCTTGAGCCGGTTCGTGATGCGCTTGCGCGTTGCCGCCTGCTCCTCGGGGGTGCCGGTGATCATCATGCGTGGACCTCTTCTCTGACAAGGATGCTGGCGGCCTGATCGCCCCACCACTGGCGGAGGGTCTGCGTGCCCCCGGAGAGCGATGCTGCTTCGAATCCGTTACCCACCAGAATGCGGTAGGCGATGTTCGATCGGACACCCGCCGCGCACAGAGCCGCGACCGGGCGGCCCTGCGCGGCCTTGCGCACCTCGTCGAGGCGTTCGCGCAGTTCGGTGTGTGGAATGTTCAGCGACCCCTCGATGTGGCCGCCGTTGTATTCGCGGGGCGTGCGGACATCGAGGATCAGCGCGGTGTCCCGCATCCGGTCAAGCTCGTCGGCGTACCAGAGTTTCAGCCTGCCGTTTTCGACGTTTTCAGCGACCATCCCGACGAGGTTCACGGCGTCTTTGGCCTGACCGTACGGCGGGGAGTAGGCAAGGTCGAGATCCATGAGGTCGGTGGCGGGCAGGCCGGCACGGATCGCCGTCGCGAGAACGTCGATGCGCTTGTCGACTCCTTCATAACCGACTGCCTGTGCGCCGAGGATCCGCCCATCGCGCTTCGAGATGTGGACGATCAGGTGTACGGTCGAGGCGCCGGGAAAGTAGCCGGCGTGCTGCATCGGGTGCAGGTGGATTGTCGTATAGTCGATCCCTGCCGCGTCCAGGCTCGCGCGGTTCGCGCCGGTCATCGCCGCTGTGATCTCGCCGACCCGCACGATAGCTGTCCCCACGGGTTGCGGGATGGGACGGCCGCCAGCCATACCGAAGATGTCGTCGGCGATGAGCCTGCCGGCGCGGTTGGCTGGGCCCGCGAGCGGCACGGGACGCTGGACGCCGGTGACGGCATCCGTACTGATGACGGCGTCACCGGCGGCCCACACGCCATCGGCGGAGGTGCGACCGCGGTCGTCGACGACAATGGCGCCGCGAGAGGTCTCGATTCCTGCCGCTTCGACGAACGCGGTGTCGGGGCGAACGCCGACCGAGAGGACGACGAGGTCGGTCGGGATGCGCGTGCCGTCCGCGAGGATGACGACATCTGAGTCGTCTCCGACCTCGACGCTTTCAGCGGCAACTCCCGCGTGAACCCGGATGCCGAGGTTTCGCAGCTGCGTCGTTACGACGGATGCCATCTCGCGCTCGAGTGGCGGAAGAACGTGCGGGGCAAGCTCCACGACGTCGACCTCGAGTCCGCGGTGGCGGAGGGCTTCGGCAGCTTCGAGGCCGATGAAGCCGGCGCCGAGCACCACCCCGCGTCGAGCGCCCTCATCGACCCACTTCTTGAGGGTCACAGCGTCGGAGACGGTGCGGAGGGTTCGGACGCGCGGGGAGTCGAGCCCGGGGAGCGGTGGCCGAATGGCTACGGCGCCCGGTGCGAGGATGAGCGCGTCGTAGGCCAGTTCGTCGACACCGGATGCTGAGGCGACAGTGACGGTCTTCGCTGCCGTGTCGATCGCGGTCACGTCGTGCCCTGTCCGCACGTCGAGGTTGAGGCTCGCGCGCAGCGTCTCGGGCGTGTGGAGCAGAAGCGACCCCTCGTGGGGAATCTCGCCGCCGACGTGGTAGGGAAGGCCACAGTTCGCGAACGACACCTCCGGGCCGCGCTCGAGAACGATGATCTCGGCTGACTCGTCGTGACGTCGGGCGCGGGCGGCCGCGCTCATCCCAGCGGCCACGCCGCCCACGATGACGATGCGCATGGAGCACTCACTTTCTTGGGGAGAAGATAGTGAGACTATACCCCAGGGGGTATAACGTGGGCAAACTCGCTGCTAGGTTGCGAGCTCGGTGAGCTCGAACCAGCGCTCCTCGAGAGATGCGATCTCTGTCTCCACGTCGCGGAGCTCATCACCCAGTCGCGTCAGACCCGCGAAGTCGCTCTGGTCGTGCGCCGCCATCCGCTCGTGGATGTCGGCGGTGCGCTGCGTCAGCCGCTCCAACTTGCGTTCGATCGCGTTCAGTTCCTTCTGCGCGGCGCGCAGGTCGGCGCCCGATAGTCCGGGTTCCGACGAGGCCGGTGCTTCCGACGCGCTGCCCGGTCGCTCCGTTCCGGCATCCGTGGTCTGCTCGCGCACCCGCAGGTACTCGTCCACCCCACCGGGGAGGTGACGCAACCGGCCGGCGCCGCCGGGGCCGGGAAGGATCGCGTACTGCTGATCGGTGACGCGCTCCAGGAAGTACCGGTCGTGCGAGACGACCAGCAGCGTGCCGGGCCACGAGTCGAGCAGGTCCTCCATCGCGGCGAGCATGTCGGTGTCGAGGTCGTTGGTCGGCTCATCCAGGATGAGGACATTCGGCTGGTCGAGGAGGATCAGCAGCAACTGAAGCCTGCGTTTTTGGCCTCCCGAGAGGTCGCGCACCGGAGTCGACAGCTGCGCGGAGGAGAACCCGAGGCGTTCGAGCAACTGGCCGGGAGTGAGTTCTTGAGCTTTCGAGCCGGAACCGATCGTGTAGCTCGTTCGGAGTCGTCCGATCACGACACGCACGGGGTCGGCCAGGTGTTCCTCAAGTTCGTCAAGGCGCTGCGTCAGGGTCGCAACGCGCACGGTCTTGCCGCGCTTGACCCGGCCGCCCGTGGGTGAGACGCTGCCGTCGACCAGTCCCAGGAGAGTTGACTTTCCGGCACCGTTGACGCCGAGGATGCCGGTTCTCTCGCCCGGTGCGATGCGCCACTCGATGTCATGCAGGATCTCGCGGCCGTCGAAGCTCACCGAGGCATCCAGCAGATCGACGACATCCTTGCCCAGGCGCGTGACCGCCAGCGACTGCAGTTCGGTGGAGTTGCGGATCTCGGGGACGTCAGCGATGAGCGCGTTGGCCGCGTCGATGCGGAACTTCGGCTTCGAGGTCCGTGCCGGGGCGCCGCGACGGAGCCATGCGAGCTCCTTGCGTGCAAGGTTCTGCCGACGGGCCTCGATCGCGGCAGCCTGGCGATCGCGTTCGACGCGCTGCAGGATGTAGGCCGCATACCCTCCCTCGAACGGTTCGACGATCCGGTCGTGCACCTCCCACGTCAGGGTGCATACCTCGTCGAGGAACCACCGGTCGTGTGTCACGACCAGCAATGCCCCTGAGTTCGCCGCCCACCGCTTCTTGAGGTGTGCGGCAAGCCACGCGATCCCCTCGACATCGAGGTGGTTGGTCGGCTCGTCGAGGATCAGGATGTCCCAGTCGCCGATGAGCACGGCGGCCAGGGCGACACGCCGGCGCTGACCACCCGACAGCCTCGAGAGGGGAGCATCCCAGTCGAGGTCGGTGACCAGCCCGGCAAGGACGTCACGGATGCGGGCGTCGCCCGCCCATTCGTGCTCGTCGAGGTCGCCGACGATCGCTCGTCCCACCGTCTGGTCGTCATCGAGCGTGTCCTGCTGGTCGACGACACCGATGCGAGTCCCGCCGCGGACGGTGACCTTGCCGGCATCCGGTTGCAGGCGGCCCGCGATCATGGCGAGCAGGCTCGACTTGCCGTCGCCGTTGCGGCCGACGATCCCGATCCGGTCGCCCTCCGCGATGCCGAGCGTGACGGAGTCGAAGACCACTTTCGTGGGGAACTCAAGGTGCAGCGCCTCAGCGCCGAGAAGATGTGCCATCCCCTCCAGGCTAGGCGCCGCGCGGAGTTCAGCCGCGCGTCAGTACCAGAAGCTCAACCGCGGAGCCTCCACGGTCTGGAACACGCGTGCAATCCGGGTCGGATCGTCGGTCACGATGCGACCGGCTCTCGCCAGCGTCACGGCTGACACGCCACCGAGGAACAGCGACGACAGCTCACGCACGCCGAGCCGTACCGACGGAAGCTCGGCCGGAGAAGCATCGACAGCCTCAACTGACGCGCGACCCTCGGCATCCGTCGTCAGCACGAACGTGCCCCCGGCGATCCCCAGTGGATCGTCCACCTCGAGAGCGATCGTGTCGGCGGCGCCGAAGCGGCGACTCGCGAGCGCCGCCGGCACGTCGAGGATGCGCACGTATTGGTGGTCGGTGACGGTAATCTTCGCTGCCCGCTGGTCTGCGATCATCCACCACAGCGGCTCGTCGAGGCCAAGTTCTGACGCACGCAGAAGCGCGATGAGATCCATCTCGAGCAGGAAGCGCCAGAGGCCCGCGTAGGCCTCGTCGGTCGCGGCGAGCAGCCACGACAGCTCGAGCGTGGATTCGCTGAAGTCATCGTGATTCTCGACCACCCGGTAGACCGCCAGGCCGTCGACCTCACCCGCAGGCGAGCGGTACTGGATAGCGCGCAGGCGCTCCGCCTTCTCGGCATCGGGGCTCGTGCCGAAGAACCGATTGAGGTGTCCGCCCGGCAGCGAGATCTCACCGGGCGATAAGACGCGCACCCGCTCGTGGAGGGCTTCCGCTACCTCCCGCGCCTGTTCGCGGGATACGAAGTCCACGCGTCCAGGTGCGTCGGGCCCGATCCACCCGGCCCGGCGCGTACGAATCTCCCAGTTCGCCACCGCTGCTGCCGCACCGAACCCGAACCTGCCGTAGATGGTCGATTCGCTGACGGTCAGTACGGCAACGGGCAGGCCGAGCGAAGCGGCGGTGCGCAACTCTCCCGCCATGAGCGAACGAAGGATGCCGCGCCGCCGATGGGTCGGAGCGACGGTCACCGAGCTGATCGCGCTGGCGGCTACGGTGCCGCCCGGCACGGTGAGTTCGGTTGGCCACGACGCAAAGGTCGCGACCGGAGTCTCGGGCTGCGGCGAGCTGGCGTCGTAGACGCCGAGCTTACGGCGGTGAGCCGTGTGTCCGACGAAGGCTTCGCGGCGCACCTCGCCCGGCTCCTCCTCGAGAAATCCTCGCGCAACCGCAGACAACCACGGATCGTTCTGTGCTCGGGAGGTGCTGTCGACAGCGGCCACCGTCAGGCCGTGCTGCGCAAGAGACTCCGATAGTGCCGCATCGAGGGGCGCATTGTGGAAGGACTTCACATGGTCACTCGTCATGCCTCCACGCTACGCGGAGCGGAGGACATCCCTCAGCGCAGCAGAACAGGCGGCTCAGTGGAAGGCGTACTCCAGGATCGCCACGAAAACACCGAGGAAGGCGGTGCCGATCGCACCAAGTATCCGGATGCTCCAGTGGGCACCGGTGCGCGAGAAGGCGATGTAACCGAGAAACGCCAGCACCGCCATGGTTGCCCACACGGCGTAGTCGGCAGCATCGACGGCCGGCTGCCCCTGTGCGCCGGCAACCAGCATGGCGATCGCCGGCAGGACAGCCGCCCAGAGCATGCCAGCCGAGTGCGAGAGCGCGTAGCGGATCGCGACGCCCAGGCGGTGCTTGCCGTGGTCGGCGAGAGTATGGGCGAACACGTGCGCAATGAAAAAGATGACGAGAGTGCTCGACGCCGTGAGGACCACGGTCGGCACGTCATCCTCGTGGTCTGCGCTGATCATCAGCAGCGCTGAGAACACGATCAGGCCGTAGATCGCTGCGGGGGAGCGGAACCGCGCGTCGAACCACGCGTGCCACCGGGGGTGTTCGTCGATCGGCTCAGGTGCTCGTTCGGTGTCTGTCATGTGTCGAATCCCAGGGAGAGTTTGCGCAGCAGGGCTGCGAGGCGGTCGCGGTCGGCGCGGGAGAGGCTGTCGAGGAGCACTGCTTCGGCATCCACGAGGCGCGTGATCGCGGCATCCACCCGTGTCCGTCCCTCCTCGGTGAGTGTCACCAGGATGCCGCGCCCGTCGCCCGGGTCGGACTCGCGGCGCACGAGCCGCCGGCCCACGAGCCTGTCGATGCGGTTGGTCATCGTGCCCGAGGACACGAGTGTCTGCTGCAGCAACTGCTTCGGGCTCAGCTGGAACGGCTCGCCCGCCCGTCGCAGTGCCGACAAGACATCCCACTCCCAGGGCTCGAGCTCCGAGCGGCGGAAGGCTTCGCGCCGAGCCCGGTCCAGGTGGCGCGAAAGGCGGTCGACTCGCGAGAGCACTTCGAGGGGCGAGAAGTCCAAGTCGGGTCGTTGGGCGCTCCAGGCACCGACGATACGGTCGACTTCGTCGGATTCAGCGGGCACTGAGCCATTATCTCGACTGCCGCGGCCATTCTCCCGGGCGACGCGTCCTCTGGCAGACTGGAACGCGGCCGCGTTACGCGCCGGTCCGCCGTGGTGTAATGGCAGCACGACAGCCTTTGGAGCTGTGAAGTCTAGGTTCGAGTCCTGGCGGCGGAGCATGGCTGAGAACCCAACCCCCGTCGCCGTCATCATTCTGGCGGCAGGCCAGGGGACCCGGATGAAGTCCGCCACGCCTAAGGTCCTGCACCAGATCGGTGGTCTTCCGCTAATCGGCCATGTGCTGCGTACTGCCTCGGCGCTGGCCCCGACGCGCGCTGTCGTCGTGGTCCGTCACGAGCGGGATCTTGTCGCGGATGCCGTCACTGGCCTGCTCCCGGGAGTCGACGTGGTCGACCAGGACGAGATTCCCGGCACCGGCCGTGCCGTGGAGCTGGCCCTCGCGGCACTCGACGGCTTCGACGGGGATGTGCTGGTGCTGAGCGCCGATGTGCCCCTGGTCGAAGTCAGCGTCGTCGAGGGGTTGCTCGCCCGCCATCGTGCCGCGGCGGCGTGTGCGACGCTCCTGTGCGCGACGCTCGATGATGCCACGGGCTACGGTCGCGTCATCCGCGGCGCCGACGGTGCTGTCGAACGCATCGTCGAGCAGAAGGATGCGTCACCCGACGAACTCTCGGTGCGCGAGATCAACACCGGCATTTATGTGTTCCGCGCCGCGCAGTTGCGGGCGAGCCTTGCCTCGGTCGGTATGGCCAACGCCCAGGGCGAGAAGTACCTCACTGATGTCATCGGGATCCTCCGCGGAGCCGGTGAGATCGTTGCGGCATCCGAGGCCCCTGCGGCACAGGATGCGCTCGGCGTGAACGACCGAGTACAGCTGTCGGAGGCTGCGCGCACACTCAACGCACGAACCGTGCGTCGCTGGCAGCTTGAAGGCGCGACGATACTCGACCCAGCGACGACCTGGATCGATGTGACGGCCACCCTTGCCCCTGACGTCACGGTGCTGCCGAACACGTACGTCCTGCGCGCCACGACCGTCGAGCGCGGGGCGACGATCGGCCCTGACACCTCACTCGTTGACTGCGAGGTGGGAGAGAACGCGACGGTCACCCGCACCGACGCGACGCTTGCTGTTATCGGACGAGGCGCAACGGTGGGTCCGTTCGCGTATCTTCGCCCCGGCGCGACCCTGGACGCGCAGAGCAAGGTCGGCACGTTCGTCGAGATCAAGAACTCCACGATCGGTGAGCGCAGCAAGGTTCCGCACCTGTCCTACATCGGCGACACCACGATCGGGCGCGGCGTCAACCTGGGCGCCGGAGCAATCACTGCCAACTACGACGATCTCGCCAAACATCGCACCGAGATCGGCGACGAGGTCCACTCCGGGTCGCACAACGTCTTTGTCGCGCCCGTTAGGATCGGAGACGGTGCGAAGACCGGCGCCGGTGCCGTCATCCGCAAGGATGTCCCTCCCGGTGCGCTGGCTCTGAGCGTTGCCCCCCAGCGCAACATCGAGGGGTGGGTCGAGAACAACAGACCGGGAACAGCCGCCGCCGAGGTCGCCGCGCGGGCCCGGTCCGCACAGGAAGCGGACGATGGCGAGCAAGAACAAGACGGTTGATCTCGACAGGGATAGCGGTATCGCTCCCGGACTGGTCGCCAAGACCAAGAAGCGCCTGGTTGTTGCATCCGGCCGCTCGCACCCGAGCCTTGCCGATGACGTCGCTACAGCGCTCGGCACGAATCTCGTTCCGACCGAGTACCGAACGTTTGCTTCCGGCGAGATCCTGACCCGCTTCGAGGTCTCGATCCGAGGCTGCGACCTGTTCCTCATTCAGTCCTTCGGTCCGCCCGTGAACGAATGGATGATGGAGCTGCTGATCATGCTGGATGCCGCCAAGCGGGCATCCGCGAAGCGGATCACCGTTGTCGCGCCCTACTTCCCGTACTCCCGGCAGGACAAGAAAGGGCGCGGGCGTGAGCCGATCAGTGCTCGCCTCGTTGCCGACCTGGTCAAAACAGCGGGCGCCGACCGCGTCATGAGCGTCGATCTGCACGCCGCGCAGATCCAGGGATTCTTCGACGGTCCTGTTGACCACCTCTTCGCCAAGCCGGTGCTCTTGGAGTACTTCGAAGAGAACCTCTCGCCCGAGGACCGCGCCAAGCTGACGGTGGTCTCGCCGGATACCGGCCGCGTCCGCGTCGCCGACACGTGGTCGGACAGCCTCGGTGCGCCGCTCGCGATCATCCACAAGCGGCGCGACCCGAATGTGGCGAACCAGGTCACGGTCAGCGAGATCGTCGGTCAGGTCGACGGCCGCGTCTGCCTCCTCGTCGACGACATGATCGACACCGGCGGCACGATCGTCAAGGCGGCGCAGGCTCTGAAGAAGAACGGCGCCGAGCGCGTCATCGTCGCGGCCACCCACGCCGTGTTCAGTGATCCGGCCAGCGAGCGGCTCCAGGATGCGTCGATCGACGAGGTCGTCGTGACCGATACGATTCCGATTCCCGACCGCAAGCGCTGGGACTCCCTCACCGTGCTTCCGATCGCACCGCTGCTGGCGCGCGCGATCCGCGAAGTGTTCGAGGACGGCTCGGTCACCAGCATGTTCGACGGTGCGGCCTGAGCAGACATCCTCACGCTTTCGCCGCCGCCTCAAAGCCTATGCATAGGCATGAAAGCGAAGATGGCAGAGACGATCCCCAGGAAGGACTGCTCATGATTCGCACCCCCTCCCGCCCCGTACGCGTCGGTGTCGCCCTCGTCGGTGTCGCCGGGGCTCTGAGCCTTGCGGGCTGCGGCGCAGCCAGCACGGCAGCCGACACCGGCTCCACGCAAACGGATGCCGGAACAGCCGACGCGGGCTCGGGATCGAGCTCTTCTGGCGGCTACGCCGACGGGACGTACACGGCGGAGGGGTCTTACGCGACGCCTGAGTCGGTGGAAACGGTCACGGTGACGCTGACGATCGCCGACGACATCGTGACGGATGTCGAAGTCACGGGTAACCCGCAGGCGCGCGAGTCCGAGCAGTACCAGTCTCAGTTCATCGGCGGGATCAGTGACGAGGTCGTGGGCAAGAGCCTTGACGACGTCTCGGTGAGCCGCGTGTCGGGATCCTCGCTGACCAGCGGCGGGTTCATGCAGGCGGTCGAACTCATCAAGTCCGAGGCTGCCGCCTGACCTTGTCGACGTGATGAGCGACGAGGCCCGCGCGAACGAAGAGCCGGCGGGGCGTTGGCGCTTCGAGGCGATCGGCACGCAATGGACGATCGATACTCACGATCCGCTCACGGACGGGGAGCGCGCCGCCGTGCTCGCACTGATCGAGGACTTCGATCGGGAGTGGTCGCGCTTTCGCGAGGACTCCACGGTGAGCGCGCTGGCTTCGGGTGGCTCGCGTGCCCTTCCCGCTGATGCGGACGCGATGTTCGCTGTCTACGACGACCTCGGCGCGGCAACGGATGGGGCGGTGAACCCGCTCGTGGGGGTCTCGCTCGAAGCCCTCGGGTACGACACGTCGTACTCACTGCGCCCGGGGGACCCCATCAGCGCCCCGCGCGACTGGCGTCGAGTCGTCTCAACCGGAATGGGCGCTCTAGCGGTCTCGCAACCGGCTCTCATCGATGTCGGCGCGATCGGAAAGGGTCGCCTCGTCGATCTCGTCCTCGAGTATCTCGAGGGTGCCGGGCAGGACTCCCTTACTGTCGATGCCGGCGGCGACATCCGCTGCTCGGGGGTGCGTGAGCGGATCGGACTCGAGCATCCGTACGATCCGACGCGGATCATCGGCGTGGTCGACCTTACGGATGCTGCGCTCTGCGCTTCGGCGACCAACCGGCGTGCGTGGGGCGACGGTCTGCACCACGTCCTCGATGCCCGGACCGGCATGCCGGTGCGAACCGTCGCAGCGACGTGGGCGGTTGCCCCCACCGCGATGATGGCTGACGCGGCGGCTACGGCGCTGTTCTTCGATGGCGGCGCGGAACTCGCTCATCGGTGGGGCATCGAGTGGGTGCGGATGACGACGGCTGGACGTGTCGAGTGGTCTCCCGGCTTCGGGACAGAGCGGTGTAGGGCAGAGTTGTTCACATGATCGGATGGTTGACCGCAGGGTGGAATCGTGTGTTCGCGGTGCTCGGCAAGGTCTCGATGTATCGCATGGTCTTCCTGGCACTCCTTGCCCTGACCGTCGTCGCGTTCGGAGTCTCGTTCTTCGGACTGGTTGCCCCCAGCCCGCTGGAGTTGCTCGCCACCCTTGCGGTGCTAGCCGTCGCGTGCGGTGTCGTTGATATCGTCGCGCACCGGATCATCGGGCAATCGCTCCGGCTCGAGTCCTCGGTGATCACGGCCTTCATCTTGCTGTTCGTCCTGCGACCCACACTGGATCCGGTCGCGTTGGCGGGCGTCGCGCTGGCAGGCGCCGTGGCAGCCGCATCCAAGTACCTGTTGGCCTGGCGTGGCCGTCACATCTTCAACCCGGCAGCAGTCGGGGCTGCGGTTCTCACGATCGTGAGTATCTGGGTTCCGGCGCTCGGTGCGTCGGCGTGGTGGGTGGGAACGCCGGTGCTCGCGGCCCCCGTCGTCGTTCTCGGTCTGGCGGTGCTGTGGCGTACCGAGAAGATCCGCGTCGTCCTCGTGTTCCTGCTGATCGCCGTCGCCGTCGGATTCGTGCGCACGACGATCCAGTACCAGACGGCTGGTCTCGCGGTCGATGCGCTGACGATCTTCTGGTCGCTGTTGTGGTCCTCGCCGTTCCTGTTCCTGGGTGTGTTCATGCTGTCCGAGCCGCTCACCCTGCCTCCCCGGCGCTGGCAGCAGTTCCTCGTCGCGGGTGTCGTCGGCGTTTTTGCCGGGTGGCCGATCTCGCTCGGTGAGATCACCCTCGGCCAAGAGCGCGCTCTGTTGGTGGGGAACCTCGTTGCCTTCGCGTTCTCGGTGCGTGCTGCTGTCCGGCTGACTCTTGAGTCGCGCGAGATGATCACCCCGACGGTGCGGATGCTGACCTTCACCGCCAAACGCCGCATAAGCTTCCTTCCCGGGCAGTACCTCGAGCTCGACGTGCCGCACCGCAGGCCCGACGCACGCGGTACGCGCCGCGAGTTCAGCATCGCCTCCGCCCCGGAGGATCTTCCCGCGATCCGTATCGCCTTCCGGGAGTACCCGGAGGGCTCCGGCGGCCCTGCGCCGAGCTCCTACAAGCGCGCGCTCGCGGAGGTCGACGCCGGAGCATCCCTGGCTGTCACCGGAATCTGGGGCGACTTCGTCCTGCCGAACCGGCCCGAGGCCCCTCTCCTCATGGTCGCCGCGGGAATCGGTGTCACGCCGTTCGTGTCGCAGCTGCGCCATCTTCACGCGAGCGGGCAGAGGCGTGACATCGTTCTGGTCTACGTCGCCTCCGAAGCCGCCGAGCTCGCCTTCCGTGACGACATCGCGGCATCCGGGGTGCCCGTGATCGTCTTCACGCGTGATGACCCGGGACCGCTGCCCGCGAACTGGCAGTGGGCGCGCGGTGTGCGCCTGGACGCGCCCGGCCTGCTGCAGGTCGTGCCCGACCTGCATGCCCGGCATGCTGCAATCTCGGGCCCGCCCCGGCTGATCGCCGACCTCGCGCCGGCTCTCGAGCGGGCGAAGTCGGTCACCACCGACGCTTTCAGCGGCTACTGAACCGCACCCGTTGCGGGGTCACTCCGGTCGGCGTGTGTCGGAAGCGGAAGTCGCACCGTGAATGTCGTGTCTCCGGGCCTGCTCTCCACCGAGATTTCACCGTGGTGAGCGTGAACGATCGCCCGCGCGATCGACAGACCCAGCCCGGTGCCACCGGTTTGCCGGGCGCGTGATCGGTCGGCGCGCGAGAACCTCTCGAACAATTCGTCGGCGATGGCAGGCTCGATCCCCGGACCGTTGTCATGGACACGGATGACTGCGTCATCCGCCCCTGACTCGCTCTCGGTGGGCGAGGCCTCGCGGCCGACCGAGAGGGTGACCTCGGTTCCCGCTGGCGTGTGGGTGCGCGCGTTTGCGAGCATGTTCACGACCACCTGCTGCAGCCGGGCGGAGTCGCCGGGCACTGTCACCGGCTCTTCGTCGACATCGAGCAGCCAGACGTGTTCAGGACCTGCGACTTGCGCATCGCCGAGCGCTTCAACGGCCAGCTGTGTGAGATCCACGACCCCGTAGACGAGCTCTTGGCCCTCGTCGAGTCGTGCGAGAAGCAGGAGGTCTTCGACGAGACGCGTCATCCGCAGCGACTGCGCCTGGATTCTGGACAGGGCCGACTCGGTGGTCTCGCTCAGCTGCGGATCGCGCAGCGACAGTTCCGAATATCCGCGGATCGAGGCCAGCGGCGTGCGCAGCTCGTGGCTCGCGTCGGCGACGAACCTACGCATCCGCTCCTCGTTGCGCTGGCGGGCTTCCAGCGACGCGTCGACGTGATCCAGGAGTGTGTTCAGCGCGTGACCGACCCTGCCGATCTCGGTACGTTCATCGGTTTCGGATGCCGGGACGCGATCAGCGATCGAGACCTCGCCCTCGGCCATGGGGACACTCGCGACGCGCTCGGCGGTGTCGGCTACCACGCGAAGTGGCCGCAGACTCCGCCGCACGATGACCGTGACAGCGAGCCCCAGAAGCACAAGACCCCCCGCTGTCAGCAGGGCGACGGTCGTCGCGATCTGCGCGAGCGTCGCCGTCACCTGGCTGACCGGAAGCCCCGAGGCGATCGCGAAGCTACCGCCACCGAGCGCGACCATTCGGTAGGTGCCGACGCCGTCGATGGTGATCTCGCGGACGGGGCCACCCTCGCCCGGCTGGATCAGCTGCTGCACGATCTGGTCGACCTGCGAATCCTCGAGCGTTGTCACGGTTCCGGCCGCATCGACATACCCGCCCGTGACGGATCCGAAGGCTGACTCGATGACGATCAGAAAGCCCGGCTCGAACGGCCCGGACGCTAGGAGCGCGGCGGCATCCTCGGTGCCCGCGGCAACCTGGGGCGCATCGTGGACGGTTCTCAGCGCCTTCGCGGTGGCCTCGGTGACCTCGTTGTCGAGGTTCGACTGCAGAATCGAGCCGAGGATCGCTCCCGTGGCGATGCTGACCGTCGCGAAGATCAGCGCCACGACCGCGACGATCGTGACGACCAGGCGCCCCTCCAGGCCCCACGGTCGCCACCCGCCCCGGTGAGAATCACTCACTGTGTTGGCGCCTTGATCATGTAGCCGACGCCACGCACGGTATGGATGAGCGGCTCCTTGCCCTGATCGATCTTCTTGCGCAGGTAGGAGATGTAGAGCTCCACGACGCTGGACCTGCCGCCGAAGTCGTAGTTCCAGACGCGGTCCAGGATCTGCGCCTTCGACACGACGCGGCGCTGGTTGCGCATCAGGTAACGCAGAAGTTCGAACTCCGTTGCCGTCAGCTCGATCTCGTCGCCGCCGCGCTCGACTTCGTGGCTGTCTTCGTTCAGAGACAGATCGGCAACGCGCAGGATCGGCTCGTCCTCGCTCTGCGTCGCCGTTCCGGCGCGGCGCATGAGACCGCGAAGTCGTGCGACGACCTCCTCGAGACTGAACGGCTTCGTCACGTAGTCGTCGCCGCCTGCGGTGAGTCCCGCGACCCGGTCGGCGACGGCATCCTTCGCTGTCAGGAACAGCACCGGCACGTCGTTCCCGGACTGTCGCAGCCGATGCAGCACTGCCATTCCGTCGAGGTCAGGCATCATGATGTCGAGCACCATCGCGTCGGGTTCGAAGTCTCGGACGGCCTGCAGAGCTTCGAATCCGGATGCCGCGGTGCGAACATCCCAGCCCTCCATGCGCAGAGCCATCGAGAGCAGGTCGGTGAGCATCTGCTCGTCATCGACGACGAGGATGCGGACAGCCGCGCCGTCGGGTCGGCGCAGGGCGGGGGCCGGAGATGTCATGGACTCATTGTGATGCTCCAGCTATGGGTTTCCTATGGAGGAAGTTATGCGCCGTCTGTGAAAATCGCGCTCCCTGCTCCTTCTCGTGAGGAGCGTGATCCATAGGTTCGCCATAGCGATCCCTTTTAGGGCTCATCAGCGCCGTCCCTACCGTCGTGCCGATGGCTGCAATCAGGAGCTGAAGGAGACCCATGTATTGGACCTATTTGCGACGCGAACTCGCGGGACGCAAGAAGCAGACGATCATCGTGGCGGTGGGCCTCGCCGTCGCGATCGCTCTCGTCATCGTCGTCAACTCCCTCTCTGCGGGAGTGCGCGACGCGCAAGCGCAAGCGCTCGAGTCCGTGTACGGCGTCGGCACCGACCTGACGGTCACGGGGGCCGCCGCAGAGCCGGGCGAGGGCGGTGGCCAGCGCTTCGAGTTCGACAGCGAGGCCGGCGAAACCACCGACGGCACGACCTCGGTGTCGCAGTCGCGGCTGACCGCAGACTTCATGCGGGGCACACTGGATGCCTCGACAATCGAGAGCGTCGCATCCCTCCACGGGGTTGCTGCAGCATCTGGCGCGCTATCGCTCACGAACATCACGTTCAGCGGTGAGATGCCCGACAGGTCAGAGATGCAGCAGGGGGGCCAGGGCGAAGCAGGCGGCGAGCCGCCGTCGGGCGGTCCCGACGGCGCCGGGGGCAGCGCCTTCGATCTCAACTCGTTCACCGTCCTCGGGATCGACCCCGAGGACACCGCGGTCGGACCGCTGTCGGCGGTCGAGGTATCTGAGGGTCGTGCGCTCGACGCTTCAGACGCGGGAGCCTTGGTGGCGGTCGTCGACGCGACCTACGCGACCACGAACGAGATCGCGGTTGGCGACACCATCAATGTGGGCGGCTCTGACGTCGAGGTCGTCGGGATCATCACCTCGACATCCAGCGATGCCGACACTGCGGCCAACGTGTACATCCCGCTCGACGTCGCACAGTCATTGGCTGGTCTCGAGGACGTCGTATCGACGGTCTACGTCCAGGCGACCTCGGCCGACCAGATCGAGGCGGTCCAGGCAGAAATCGAGGGCAGCGTCGCGGACGTCACCGTCAGCTCCCAGTCCGATCTAGCATCGACCGTCTCGTCGTCCCTGTCGAGCGCCTCGTCGCTGATCACCAACCTCGGAACGTGGCTGTCGATCCTCGTGCTCGCCGTTGCGCTGGCGCTGGCGGTGCTCTTCACGATCTCGGGCGTGACACGGCGCACGCGGGAGTTCGGCACTCTCAAGGCAATCGGATGGTCCAACGGCCGCGTCGTCGGCCAGGTAGCCGGTGAATCGGTGATCCAGGGCTTGATCGGTGGCGCGATCGGCTTGGCTGTCGGACTTGCGGGGATCGGGATCATCAACCTGATCTCGCCGACGATCTCCTCGACGTCCTCGACCACCGGTCAGGGCGGATCCGGCCAAGGAGGCGGTCCGATGGGCGGAGGCTTCGGAGGGATGGCGCAGCAAACGGCGACGGATGTCGTTCTTCACGCGCCCGTCACCCTCTGGGTGGTCGCTGCGGCGGTCGGCATCGCCATCGCCGGAGGCCTGATCGCCGGCGCCTTCGGTGGCTGGCGTGCAGCCCGGCTGAGTCCCGCCGAAGCGCTGCGGTCAGTGGGCTAGGCGCATGAACGCCAAGCACATGAACACCGTCACGAACGAAACCGTCACGACCGAACAGGAGAACCCCATGAGCATGGCACACCCCGCCACGGCATCAGTCGAAGGAGCCACACCCTCGCCGATCTATGCCTTGCAGGCGGTCATCCGTGAGTACCAGCAGAAGAACCGCAAGATCCGTGCCCTGGCGGGCGTCGATCTCGAGATCCGCGAGGGCGAGTTCGTCACCATCCAGGGTCCGACGGGCGGGGGGAAGTCCACCCTCCTCCAGATGCTGGGTGCACTCGACCGTCCGACCTCGGGTGCCGTCAAACTCGGGGATGTCGATCTGGCAAACGCCTCGAGCGCGAAACTCGGACGTGTCCGAGCGACCGAGGTGGGCTTCGTCTTCCAGGGGTTCAACCTGATCCCGACACTCACCGCGCACGAAAACGTCGACATGGGCCTGGAACCCCTGGGGCTCTCCAGCGCCGAACGTGCCAGCCGAGTCACCGAGGCTCTTGCCCAGGTCGGCCTGGCCGAGCGCGCCGACCATCTGCCGGGCGAGCTCTCGGGTGGGCAGCAGCAGCGCGTCGCGATCGCCCGCGCGATCGCCAAGCGCCCGCGGGTGCTCCTGGCCGACGAGCCGACGGGAAACCTCGATGAGCACATGCGCGACGAGATCCTGGAGCTGCTCGAAGGGCTCAACCGGGACGGACTGACCCTCATCGTGGTGACCCACGACTCGGCAGTCGCCCGCCGCGCTCATCGGCGCCTGCGCCTCGAGAAGGGGAGCGTCCGCGAGATCTGACGGTACTGCGCGAACGAAGGGCCGTGACCGAGGCTGAGTCGGTCACGGCCCTTCGGCGTCGGGTGAGGTCAGTGGGTGTCGACGGCTTCGATCTCGCTGCGGTCGCCCGACCACAGCGTGTGGAAGGTGCCCTCGCGGTCGATGCGCTTGTACGTGTGTGCACCGAAGAAGTCACGCTGACCCTGGATGAGGGCAGCCGGCAGCCGCCCCGCGCGCAGCCCGTCGTAATAGGCGAGCGAAGACGAGAACACCGGCGCGGGGATGCCCGCCGCTGCCGACAGTGCGACGATGTTCCGCCACGCGTTCTGAGCGCCGGTGAGGGCATCCACGAAGAACGGGGCGGTCATCAAGACCGGCAGATCCGGGGCCTCGGCGTACGCCTCGGTGATGCGGTTCAGGAACCGCGCCCGGATGATGCAGCCGCCCCGCCAGATCGCAGCCACCCGGCCGAGGTCGATGTTCCAGCCGTAGTGCGCAGCGCCAGCGCGGATGATGTCGAAACCCTGCGAGTACGCCACGATCTTGGATGCGTAGAGGGCGCGACGGACCTGCTCGATGAACTCCTCGGGCTCGTCCATGAGCGCGACCCCGTCGCTTGTGTCGGGTCCGGGCAGAACGCCGGCGGTGGCCCGCTGCTCGGGGTGCGACGAGAGAGAGCGGGCGAAAACGGCCTCGGCGATGCCGGATGCCGGAACGCCGAGATCGATGGCGGTCTGGGCCGTCCACCCTCCCGTGCCCTTCGCCCCGGCCTGGTCGAGGACGATGTCGACGAGCGGCAGGTTGGTCTCGCTGTCGACCTGGCGCAGCACCTCTGCGGTGATCTCGATCAGGTAGGACTCGAGTTCGCCGCGGTTCCACTCGGCGAACACGTCGGCGATCTGTGCGGGGGAGTACCCGGTCGCGTGACGGATGATGTCGTAGGCCTCGGCGATCACCTGCATGTCGGCGTACTCGATGCCGTTGTGCACCATCTTGACGAAGTGGCCGGCGCCGTCGTGGCCGATGTGGGTGACGCACGGCTCGCCCTCGGCGACCGCGGCGATGCTCTTCAGGATGGGGCCGAGTGTGATCCACGACTCATCTGATCCACCGGGCATCAGCGAGGGTCCGAGGAGGGCCCCTTCCTCGCCACCGGATACGCCCATGCCGACGAAGTTGATTCCGGTCTCACGCACAGCCTTCTCGCGACGGATGGTGTCGGTGAACAGGGCGTTCCCGCCGTCGACGATGATGTCGCCGGGCTCGAAGACGCGCAGAAGCTCGTCGATGACGGCATCCGTGCCGGCACCGGCCTTGACCATGATGATCGCGGTGCGGGGTGCGGTGAGCGAGGCAGCGAACTGCTCGTACGAGAAGGTGGCGACGAAGCCCGCTTCGGGATGCTCCGCGACGAGGTGCTCGGTCTTCTCAGCGCTGCGGTTGTAGATCGCGACGGTGTTGCCCTCGCGGCTGGCGAGGTTTCGGGCGAGGTTGGACCCCATGACCGCGAGCCCCACGACTCCGATGTTCGCTGTCGCGGTGCTCGTCGCTGCCTGATCCGTCACGTTCACTCCCTGGGCGTCTGCGGGTGGTTGCCGCAGTCAGCCTAAGGGAACGTCGCGGCTTACTCCTTGCGGTATGCCGAGCGGCCCATCGACCAGAAGGCCGCAACGACACCGACGAGGGTGCCGAGGGTGAGGATGCCGATCACGGCGACGAGAATGTTCGAGGTGACCTGGGCGTCCATCATTCGTCCTTGCTCTCGGGAAAGCGGGCCCGTCGCGGCCCGTCACCATCGTACCGGGGCCGCTGGTAGACTTGCGGACTGTACTTCGGCGAGGGATGCTCGCTGGCGCCCAGCGCGCCGCAGTAAGCATCCGTTATCGACGAGGGTGTGCGGCCTCACGGGTTCCTCACGCGCTCGCGTTCGAGTCGAGTCCCACTACGTCCGGGCTGAGAACACATCCCGGTGTCCGCCCAAGGAGAGAGCACATGTCCGAACAGACCATCGTCCACGCCGAGATTCGTGAGAACTTCGGTAAGGGTTTCGCCCGCCGCCTGCGTGCTGCAGGCAAGATTCCTGCCGTGCTGTACGGCCACGGCACTGACCCCGTCCACGTGGCGCTGCCCGGTCACCAGATGCTGCTGCTCGTGCGCCACGCAAACGCGCTGATCGAGCTCGACATCGCTGGCAAGCCGCAGCTCGCGCTGGTCAAGGACGTGCAGAGGGACCCGGTGCACCAGATCATCGAGCACATCGACCTCGTCGTCATCAACAAGGGTGAGAAGGTCCAGGTCGACGTTCCGGTCCTCGTCGTCGGCGAGTCCTTCTCGGGCACGATCGTCAACCAGGACGCCACGAGCATTTCCCTCGCCGTCGCGGCCACCGACATCCCGCAGCACGTCGAGGTCGACGTCGAGGGCCTCGAAGAGGGTGCCCGTATCACCGCTGGCGAACTGGCCCTTCCGCAGGGTGCGGTGCTGGTCACCGACCCCGAGGTGCTTGTCGTTGCCATCTCGGTTCCTGCCGCTGCAGCTGCTGATGAGTCTGCCGCGGACGGCGAGGCTGGCGCTGACGCCGGCGACGCTGCCGAGGACGCTGCGACCGACTCGGAGTAATCCGGCGGGCTGAACGAGCCGGAGGGGCGCTGCCGTGAGCGACGCATGGCTCATCGTGGGCCTGGGCAACCCCGGTCCACAGTACGAGCGCACCCGGCACAACATCGGGCAGCTCGTCGTCGATGAACTCGCTCGTCGGCGTGGACAGGGTTTTCGCTCCCACAAGGCAAACGCTCGCGTCGCCGAAGCGTGGCTGCGTCCGGGCGGACCGAAGCTCGTGCTCGCCAAACTGAACACCTTTATGAACGTCTCGGGGGGACCCGTCGCGGGACTCGTGCAGTTCTACGGGATCCCCCCCGAGCGTGTGGTCGTCGTGCACGACGAGCTCGACATCCCCTTCGACGCCGTGCGGCTCAAGATCGGCGGCGGGCACGGCGGTCACAACGGGGTGCGGGATGTCGCGAAGGCCCTGGGTACCCCGGACTTTCCACGGGTGCGCGTCGGAATCGGTCGTCCACCGGGCCGGCAGGACCCGGCAGACTGGGTGCTGCAGCAGTTCCCTGCTTCTACCCGGGAGGAACTCGCTCTCGCTGTCTCGGATGCAGCCGATGCTGTCGAGCGACTCGTTGATGAGGGTCTGCTCGCGGCTCAACAGGTGCACCACGCTCCTCGCCCCTGATCCGGGACGGCTGGCGGGCGGCCTAGAATCGTCCGGTGGCTTTTCCCGGGATCTCGCGCGCCCTCGACCGCTCCGAGCATTTCCGGGATGTGGTTGCGGCGGCTGCCGTGGATGCCGACGTCTCGGTGGTCGACGGCCTCGATGCCCCGCTGCTGAGCGCTCTCGTTCGTCGCCGCCGGGACACAGGCAAGCCGCCTGTGTTGCTGGCGATCGCTCCGACCGGCCGCCGCGTTGAGTCTCTGATCCCGGCGCTGCGAGCACTTCTTCCCGACGCGGCGGTGCTGCCCTTCCCTGCGTGGGAGACCCTGCCGCACGAGCGGCTCAGCCCTAGTCCTGAGACGGTGGGACGGCGGCTGGAGACGCTCGCGCGCGTCGCAGCCTCTTCTGGTACGGAGCCGGTCGTTGTCGTGGCGTCAGTCCGTGCGGCGCTGCAGCCGCTCGCGGCGGGGCTTGCCGAGGTCGAACCGGTGCGGCTGCGTGCCGGTGAACGCGGCCATGATCTTGCGGTGATCGTCGAGCGCCTGGTTGAACTCGCCTACCACCGCGTCGACATGGTTTCGCGCCGCGGCGAGTTCGCGGTGCGCGGCGGGATCCTGGATGTGTTCCCCACCGTGGCCGACCATCCGTATCGTGTCGAGTTCTTCGGCGACGAGGTCGACCAGATCCGTACGTTCTCAGTTGCAGATCAGCGTTCCCTGCCTGGCGCGGTGGACGCCGTCGACCTCCTTCCTGGTCGCGAGCTCTTGCTCACTGCCGACGTTCGCGCTCGTGCACGCCAGCTGGCCGGGGAGTTCGCGGGCCTGCAGGGGATGCTCGAGAAGATGGCCGAAGGTATACCTGCCGAGGGTATGGAGTCCTTGATGCCGGCACTCGTGCCGCAGATGGCGACCCTCGTCGACTACTTGCCCGAAGGATCCGCCGTTGCCCTCGTGGACCCCGAGCGCTCCCGCACGCGGGCACGGACCCTCGCCGAGACCAACCACGAGTTCCTGGAAGCGGCTTGGAGCGCCGCCACGGCTGGTGCGAGCACACCCGTCGATCTCGGCGCAGGCGACTTCCTGACGATCGCCCAGTTGCGGGAGACGGTTCACGATCGCGCCGGTGTGTGGTGGACGCTGAGTCCCTTCGATTCGGGAGCTGCCGACGCGGCAGCCGAGGGGCTGCTCGCTGACGACCTTGACGACCTGCTCGGCGATGTACCCGTGCGGATTCCCGCCCGGTCGGTGCCGTCCTTCCACGGCAACGTCGACGGAGCCACCGCCTATGTCGGCGAACGCGTTGCCGCAGGCTGGAGCGTTGTCGTCACGGCATCCGGCACGGGACTGGTCGAACGCGCCCGCGACGTGCTCGCCGACCGCGAGATTGCCGCGGTCATCGTGGATGATGCGGATGCCGCGCCCGAGCCCGGCCGCGTCTTGCTCGCGGTGGCCCAGCTCGAGCGTGGCTTCGAACTCGAGGACGCACGCCTGGCGGTGCTGACGGAGTCCGAGTTCTACGGGCGCACGATCGGTGGTGACAGTCGGGTCGTTAAGAAGCTCGCGTCCAAGCGCCGGAATGTCGTCGATCCTCTTCAGCTGACGCCCGGTGATCACGTCGTGCACGCCACGCACGGGATCGGGCGGTTCGTCGAGCTTGCGAAGCGCGAGGTGTCGTCAGGCGGTCGGAACCCGGTCAAGAGCGTGCGCGAATACGTCGTGCTCGAGTACGCACCATCCAAGCGTGGGTACCCCGGCGACAAGCTCATGGTGCCGACCGATCAGCTCGACCTTCTGTCGCGCTACGTCGGCGGTGAGGCGCCGACCCTCTCGAAGATGGGCGGCAGCGACTGGGCGCAGGCAAAGGGGCGGGCACGCAAGGCGGTACGCGACATCGCCGTCGAGCTGGTGAAGCTGTATTCGGCGCGGATGGCCGCTAAGGGACACGCCTTCGGCCCCGATACCCCGTGGCAGCGAGAGTTGGAAGAAGCATTCCCGTTTGCCGAGACGATGGATCAGCTGCAGACGATCGACGAGATCAAGGCCGACATGGAGCGGCCGATCCCGATGGACCGGCTGCTGTCGGGAGACGTCGGCTTCGGCAAGACCGAGGTCGCCGTCCGCGCGGCGTTCAAGGCGATCCAGGACGGCAAGCAGGTCGCGATGCTCGTCCCGACAACGCTCCTGGTGAAGCAACACCTCGAGACGTTCACGGAGCGCTTCGCCGGTTTCCCCGTGAAGGTCAAGGCGCTCTCGCGATTCCAGACCGACAAGGAGGCGAGGGAGACTCTTGCGGGCCTCACCGACGGCACCGTCGACATGGTGATCGGCACGCACCGGATCTTGACCGAGAAGGTGATCTTCAAAGACCTCGGTCTCATGATCATCGATGAGGAGCAGCGCTTCGGTGTCGAGCACAAGGATGCGCTGAAGAAGCTCAAGACCAATGTCGACATCCTGGCGATGAGCGCGACGCCTATCCCTCGAACACTCGAGATGGCGGTGACAGGCATCCGCGAGATGTCGACGCTGCAGACACCGCCCGAAGACAGGCATCCGATCCTCACCTATGTCGGCGCCCGCAATGACAAGCAGATCGCAGCTGCGATTCGTCGGGAGCTGCTGCGCGAGGGGCAGGTCTTCTACGTCCATAACCGCGTGAGTTCCATCCAGCGCGTAGCGAGCGAGCTGGCAGAGCTCGTGCCCGAGGCCCGGGTCGTGGTTGCTCACGGCCAGATGGGCGAGCACCAGCTCGAGCAGGTCGTCGACGACTTCTGGGAGCGCAAGGCCGACGTGCTCGTCTCGACGACGATTATCGAGACGGGCCTCGATATCGCCAACGCCAACACGATCATCATCGACCGGGCCGACAAGTATGGACTCTCGCAGCTGCATCAGCTGCGTGGCCGCGTGGGCCGTGGTCGTGAGCGCGCCTACGCGTACTTCCTCTACGACGACGCGAAGCCACTCTCGGAGACCGCTGCAGACCGGCTCGAGACGATCGCGGTGAACAACGATCTCGGCAGCGGTATGCAGGTCGCGCTCAAGGACCTCGAACTGCGCGGTGCCGGAAACCTCCTCGGCGCCGAGCAGGCCGGGCATATCGCCGGCGTCGGGTTCGACCTGTATCTGCGGATGATCGGTGAGGCTGTCGCGGCCTTCCGTGGCGAGGACGTCGAGGGTCCGGCCGAGTTGCGACTCGAACTGCCCGTGCAGGCGCGGATTCCCGAGGACTACATCGACAGCGAGCGGCTCCGACTCGAGGCGTATCAGAAACTCTCGGCGGCGGCATCCGCGACCGCGAAGGATGACGCGATCGACGCCGTCATCGAGGAGCTCACCGACCGCTACGGCGAGCCCCCTGCGGATGTCGCCGGGCTGCTGTCGATGGCCAGGCTCCGTCGCCGCGCTGCGCGCGCAGGCCTGACGGATGTCGTGGCGATGGGCCCGAACCTGCGGATCGCCCCGGCGCGCCTGGCGGATTCGATGCGCGTGCGCCTGCAGCGGCTGTATCCCGCGGCGAAGCTGTTGGCCGGTGGCGAGGCTGTCGTCGTGCCGCTGCCACGGGTGGGCGGCGAAGCGGTGGCGGATGCCGACCTCATCGCGTGGGTCGACACGCTCCTCGGTCAGTTGTGGCCCGAGCCTGTCGCCGCTGACGCTGGCGCTCCGGCAGCCCAGGACTAGGCGGGCGGGAGGATCTGGCCGATCGGCTCGCGCTTCTCGGCTTGGAACCGGTCTTCGGTACGGCCGCGCGCCCAGTAACCCGACAGGGACACCTGTCCGCGCTCGAGGGTGTGCTCCTCGAAGAACACGCGCCGCAGTTCTTTCATCGCTTCGCGCTCGCCGTGAGCGAAGACGTGGACACGCCCGTCGCGCCAGTGGATCGTCCGGACGGCGTCGGCGAGCGCCGAAACGGCATGATCCGGGTTGCTGATCCACACGACGTCAATGCCGGCGGGGTGTTCGAGGTCGAGGATGTCCGCCTCGGTGTCGACTTCGATGACCGCCACGCCCGTTGCATGTGCGGGGAGCGCTTCGAGCGCCGCCGCGATGGCGGGAACCGCTGACATGTCACCCGCGAACAGGTGCCAGTCGCTGTCCGGATCAGGGGAGTAGCCACCGCCGGGCCCCATGAGGCTGATCGTCGCGCCAGGCTTCACCGTCGCTGCCCAGGGCCCTGCGAGACCCTCGTCGCCGTGGATGACGAAGTCGATGTCGATCGCCTGCGCGGCATGGTCGACGCGGCGCACCGTGTACGTGCGCGTCACGGCGTGTGGCTCGGGTTCGGGAGTCGTGAACTTCAGCTTCACGTACTTGTCGGTTTCGGGCCGGTTCTGGAACTGAGTGAAACCGGACCCGCCGAGGCGGACGCGTACCAGGTGCGGGTTCAGCCAGGTCGTCTCGAGCACGGTGAACTCGATCGTCGGTCGGGGTGCGCGTGTCGTGGTTCGGGAGGAAAGTGCCATCGCATCCACGGTAGCCCGCTCGCAGCAGTGCAGGGCAGCGCTGCGCCGAATCGGCCCCGCGCCTGCGGCGTTGCGTGCGCAAGGGCGTGCGAGATCGCCTCTGGAACGGCGTGCGAGATCGCCTCTAGAAGGGCGCGGGTGCAGGTGTCGGTTCGGGATCGGGTATGAACCGCACAGTAGGTGCCGGGTTGTCGTTGTAGGTCCTGCCGGTGGGGCTGGTCCATTCCAGGATTCCGCCGGGGAGCTGCTTTGCGGTCCAGGCGGTGTCGTGTTTGAGGGTGTGGTGTCGTTTGCAGAAGTGGGCGAGGTTGCACGGGTCGGTGGGCCCGCCGCGGGCGGCGTCGATGGTGTGGTCGATGTCGCAGGTGTGGGCGGGGCGTCGGCATCCGGGGAAGCGGCAGTGTTCGTCTCGGGCTGACAGGTACCGTTTCAGCGCGGCGTCGGGTCGGTAGCGGTCGACGGCGACGGGGAGTCCGGTGTCGGCGTCGGTGAAGACGCGGTCCCAGCCGGGCGCAGCGGCGGCGAGGTCGCGGATCAGGGCGGGGTCGACAGGACCATAGCCAGCGAGGATGCCGGGTTCGTCGGTGGCTCCGGCCAGGGACCGGAGGGGGATGGTGACCTGCACCCGTCCGGTGATCCGGGTTGTGACATCAGCGTCGCCGTGGGCTGTGGGGGTGGCGGTCAGCAGAAGGTCGGCGAGCACGTCTGCGCGCAGCTGATCCATTGTTCGGTCATCTGATGCCGGTTCGGCCGGGTTCTGTTCGTCGCCGGGCACCGCGTCGCGGGTGTCGCGGACGTGGCGGGCGGTTTGGGTGAGGCGATCGTGGATGGCGTACGCGAGCGGTGCGGGGAGGTCGGCGACCAGGCGGGCGAGTCCGTCGTCGAGGTCCTGGATACGAACGGTGCGGGCGTCGGTTGCGAGGCGCTTGAGTCGGGTGGGGGAGTCGGGGTCGATACTCGCGGCGATCGCGCGGGCGGCAGCCCGGAGTCGGTTGGGGCTCTCGTGGCGGGCGATCTCGAGCGCAAGCTGTTCGTAGTGGGCCCGCGCCGTGTCATCACTGATGCCGGCACCGGCGTCCACGATGACCCGTACGTGGGCGGTGTCGATCTCGCCGCGTTCGAGGGTGGTGTGGGTTCCCGCGAAGCGGCCGACGAGGGCGGATGCGTCGCCCATGCGGTTCTGCACGGTGCGGTCGCTGACCCGCATTGCGGCGCCCAGTTCGGCAGCGATCTCGCGGATGCCGAGGTCTGACCCGGACCGGGAGGATCCGAGCTCCGCGGCCCGTTCTAGGGCCAGATCAACTCCGTATGCGAGCAACCGAGCTTCACGGGCCTGCAACGCTGCGATCTTCCGCCGCGTCGCAACCAGATCATCCACCAAAGCGGTCACCCGACCGTGCACCCGCGACGACACGGAAGGACCGCGGTGTCGGTCGGGGGATGCGGGGGTGCCCATGCTGCTCCGAGAATCGTGAAGCCAGACGGCTCCGCCGGAAGCGCTCCATGGGCACGTGCGCTGCTACTCATTAGTATAGAACAAATGTACGAAACGCGCAAGCCTGGGATGTGCACCGACGCGGTACGCTGACACCGATCGAGGAGGAACGATGCGGTTCGAGCACCTCGGGGCGCAGCCCCGCATCCATCCCACGGCCGTCATCGCGCCGAGCGCGGTGATTTCGGGGGACGTCACGATCGGCGCGCATTCGCAGGTCCTGCACGGCGCGGTCATCACGGCCGAGGGCGGTGCGATCACGATCGGTGAGAGCGTCATCGTGATGGAGAACGCGCTGATCCGGGCGAGCGCGACAGATCCCGTCCATATCGGCGACCACGTGCTGGTCGGACCGATGGCGAGTATTTCGGGAGCCACCGTGGCTGATGAGGTGTTCCTCGCCACGGGCACGCGCGTCTTCAACGGTGCGCGAATCGGCGAGCGCAGCGAGGTTCGCATCAACGCGGTCGTTCACCTGCGCACCGTTCTTCCCCCAGAAACAGTCGTGCCGATCGCGTGGGTTGCTGTCGGAAATCCGGCGCACCTGTACTCGCCGGACCGGCACGACGACATCTGGGAAGCGCAGAAGGAGTTGGACTTCCCGGGCTACGTGTTCGGGCTCGACCGTGAGACGCCGGATCTGATGGTTCAACTCACGGAGCGCTACGGACGGAGTCTTGCGAGGCACGCTGACGACGTTCGCCTCGACTGAGACTTCAGTCCCAGGTCACCCCGCATTCGCGGCACAGGAACACCACGGCATCCTGCACGTCGACATCACTCAGCAGCTCGGCGCGGCGCTCGAACGCGACAGCAAACCATGCCACGTCGTCGACGCGGACGTCGTCGGTGCCGCACAACGGGCAGGTCTCCGTGGTCGTGATCGCCATGCCCAGACGCTAACCCTGCCCACCGACACGGATGGCAGCGACGCGCGATCCGTGCAGGATCATCCCGTGTTCTGCAGGCCCGCCGCGACACCGCTCACCGAAAGCAACAGCAGACGCTGCTGATCGGGATCGGCGGGTGCGTCCGATGCCGCGGCATCCCGAAGCCCGCGCAGCGCCCGCAGCTGAAGCAGCGACAGCGCGTCAACATAGGGACTGCGGAGCTTCACGGCACGCTGCAGGACGGGCTTGTTGGCGAGCACCTCGTCGCCGCCGGTGAGCCTGACGACCCAGGAGCGCGTCAACGTCATCTCATCGAGCACGAGCCCGGCGAGGTCGTCACGGTCACCGAGTTCGAGATAGCGGCGCGCGATCCGTGGGTCGGTCTTGGCAAGACTCATCCCGACGTTGTCGATCATCGTCCTGAAGAGCGGCCACTGCTCATAGGCCTCGCGCAGCAGCTCTTCATCACCGACGGCATCCAGCGCGGTCCCCAGGCCGAACCAGCCCGCGAGGTTGATGCGCGCCTGAGCCCAGGCGAACACCCACGGGATGGCGCGGAGGTCAGCGAGGGATTCGACCGACAGGCCGCGCCGCGCGGGACGTGAGCCGAGGGCCAGCAGCCCGATCTCTTCCATCGGGGTGACCTGCGCGAACCACGGCGCGAATCCGGGGGCTTTGACCAGATCGAAGAAGCGCTGACGGGATGCCGCATCCAGCGTCGCCGCAACCTCAGCGAACTTTCGAGCGGCCCCGCTGTTGCGCCGCTCGATTGAGGGTGCGGATGCCAGCAGCACGGCGGCGGCAACCTGATCGATGTGGCGCATCGCGATCTCGGGGTCGCCGTACCGGGCGAAGATCACCTCGCCCTGTTCGGTGAGCTTGAAGCGGCCGTCGACCGAGTGCGGCGGCTGCGCGAGGATCGCGGAGTTCGCGGGCCCGCCACCACGACCGAGCGCACCGCCGCGACCGTGGAAGAGCGTGAGTTCGATGCCTTCGTCCTTCGCCCAGGCGGCGATGTCGGCCTGTGCCTCATAGAGCGCGAGGGTGGCAGCGACGGGGCCGACATCCTTCGACGAGTCGGAGTAGCCGAGCATGACCTCCAGGCGTCGACCGGTGCGCTCCAGGCGATCCGCGAACTCCGGGTGCTGCACGATCTCGGCGAGGATCCCGGGCGCAGCCTGCAGGTCGGCGAAGGTCTCGAACAGCGGGATCACGTCGAGCACCGGCATCCGCCCGCCCTCGCCGACCGCGTAGCGGGCCAGGCGATGAACGTTCGCGAGGTCCTCGGCGGACTGCGTGAACGACACGATGTAGCGGCCCGCTGCTGCAGGTCCGTACCGCTCCTGCAGGAAGGCGATCGTGCGGAACACCTCGAGCACGTCGTCGGCCTGCTCGGAAAGCTCGCCGGTCGATCCGGCAGCCGCATCGAGTTCGGCCAGTACCTTCGCGTGCACTGCCGAGTGCTGCCGCACCTCGAGCTCGGCAAGGTGGAAGCCGTAGGTCTCGACCTGCCAGATCAACTGCTGCAGGTGCCCATAGGCCTGGCGGGCAGCCCCTGCCGCGACGAGCGAGTCCTGAACCGTGCGCAGGTCGGCGAGGAACTCGCTCGGCTCGCGATAGGCAAGGTCGGCATCCCGCAGGCGGGTCGCGTCGATCTTGCGTGCGAGCATCAGCAGGATGCGGCGGTGCGGCTCATTCGGCGACCGCTTCGCGATCTCGGTAGCCGCCTCTTCGTCCGCAGCCTTCAGGCGCTTCCAGAGGGCAAGCAGCGCGTCGGAGGGCGGCGTCGTGTCGGCATCCAGGGTGAGCGTCCGCCCGATGCGCTGCGTCGTGCGCTCGAGTCCCAGCAGGATGTGCTCGGCGGCGATGCCCGCGGCCTTGCGCGTCACGGATGCCGTCACGAACGGGTTCCCATCACGGTCACCGCCGACCCACGACCCCACACGCACGAAGGGGCTCACCAGTGGTGCGCGACCACCCGCGTTCGTGCCCTGCAGCATGTCATCCAGGCGCCGATACACCGCCGGGACCACGGTGTAGAGGGTCTCGTCGAAGATCGCCATGACCGAGCGCACCTCGTCGACCGGCGACGGCTTCTCGGGGCGAAGCGGGGCGGTGCGCCACAGGGTGTCGATCTCTTCGACCATGCGCCGTTCCAGACGCGTCGGGTCGTTGCCGTCGCGCAGGCGATCGTCGTGCTCCTGCAGCAGCCCCGCGAGGCGACGGATGCTCGATGAGATCGCCCGGCGACGCGCTTCGGTGGGGTGCGCCGTGAAGACGGGGTGGAAGCGCAGCGTCTGCAGGCGGGCGAGCGCGGCATCCTCACCGATTTCGTCGGCAAGGCGCGCGTAGGCAGCCTCGATCGAGTCGGCTGCGCCCTCGCTGTCGGGGCGGCCGTCGCGCTCGCGCACGATCCGCACCCGCTGGTGCTCTTCGACCAGGTTCACGAGGTGGAAGTATGCGGTGAAGGCGCGGGCCACCTCGTGGGCACGCTCGATCGAGAACGACTCGGCAACCTCGGTGGCATGTGCAAAGGCCTCGGGTGTTTCATCCGTGTAGGCCTGGATCGTCGCGAGGCGCAGGCGCTCGACATCCTCAAACAAGCCGGGCGACCCGCTCTCGCGGAGCACCTCGCCGAGGAGGGAGCCGAGCAGGCGCACGTCGGCGCGCATCTGTTCGGGGATCTCTTGACCCGCTTCGTATCGGCCGACGAGGTCGATGGCTTCGGTCCGGGTCAGTTCGTACATGCAGTCCACCGTAACGGCCAGGTGTTTCATCAAGGTGACGTGTGACGACTCTTGACAGGGTGCGATCCGAGTCGTCTTCGAGGCGCAAGAGCCCCGCCGGTAGGATAGGGGGTGGAGAGCCGGGAAGTCTGGTCGGCATCGGCTGCCGCATCCCCGAAAGGACTCCATGTCGTTGCTTCGCTCTGCGCGCTTTCCCGCCATCATGCTGCTTGTTGCAGCCGCCGCGGGACTCATCATCGCGAATTCCCCGATCGGCCACAGTGTGCAAGATCTGCAGCACACGTATGTCGGCATCCCCGGTGTCTTCGAGCTCTCGGTGGGTCACTGGATCGCGGACGGTCTGCTTGCGCTGTTCTTCTTCGTCGTCGCGGTCGAGCTGCAGTTCGAGCTCACCAACGGTCAGCTCAACTCTGCTCGGAAAGCGCTTCAGCCGGCGATCGCCGCGGCAGGCGGGGTGATCGTTCCGATAGTCGTCTACCTCGCGTTCGCGTGGGGCACGGAGTCTGCTGACGGATGGCCGATCCCAACCGCGACAGACATCGCGTTCGCCCTCGGGGTTCTCGCCGTCTTCGGCCGAGGCCTTCCCTCGGGCGTGCGGATCTTCCTGCTCGCCCTCGCGATCCTCGATGACATCGTCGGCATCATCTTCATCGCTGTGCTCTTCACCGACGGCGTGAACATCGCGCTCCTTGCGGCAGCGGCAGTGCTCGTCGTGATCTTCGGGTACCTCAGCCGCAAGCTCGACACGCGGGCGCGCGCCGCGGTCATCCCGATCCTCCTCGTGCTCGCCCTCGCTACCTGGGTTCTGGTCTACCTCTCGGGCGTCCACGCCACGATCGCCGGCGTCGCCCTGGGGCTTGCGATGGCGCAGCAGCCGGCTCTTCACACCCGGCATGCGATGGAGCCGTGGGTCAACGTCATCGTGCTTCCGCTGTTCGCCTTCTCGTCGGCGCTTGTCATCATTCCGGCGGTGTCGATCGAGGAACTCACGCCGGCCTTCTACGGCATCCTGATTGCGCTCCCCGTCGGAAAGATCATCGGAATATCGCTGTTCGGGTGGATCTCGCAACGCGTCGCGCACGACCCCGCGATGCCGCGACTGCCGATGGCTGACCTCCTTGCCGCCGGCGCGCTCGGCGGCATCGGGTTCACCGTGTCGCTGCTGCTGTCCGAGCTCGCGTTCGAAGGCAACGACCTCCTCACCGACGAAGCAGTGCTCGGCGTGCTCTCGGGCTCGCTGATCTCGGTCATCATCGCCGGCATCCTCGTGTCTGCGCGTGCCCGTCACTACCGCAGGCGGGCAAGCGCCGTCACCGAATCCAGCGAAGCAGCAACGTCATGACAGACCCCATCGAGCCGACGTCGGCAGACCCGTTGCGCCGCGCTGCAGACACGATGCGAGTGGTGCGCGACCGGTGCGTCTGGACGCAGCAGATCGATCATCGGGCACTCGTTCCTTACCTCGTCGAAGAGAGTGCCGAACTCATCGACGCAGTCGAGGTGGGGACGCGTGCCGACCTGCGCGAGGAACTGGGCGATCTGCTCTGGCAGGTGCTCTTCCATGCCGAGATCGCCTCGCGCGACAGCGACGATCCGTTCGACATCGATGATGTTGCCCGCACCCTCACCGACAAGATGGTGCGTCGGCATCCGCATGTCTTCGCCGGCGAGACCGCCGACACGCCCGAGCAGGTTCTGGTCCTGTGGAACGCTGCGAAGGCCGAAGAGAAGCGCAGCCGCACGAGTGTGCTCGATGGCGTAAGCGAACGGATGCCGACGCTAGCGCTCGCGCAAAAGCTGGTGGGGAAGGCCTCCTTGCTGCCGGCAGCCGTAGTGCCACCGGCGCGTGAGGCCGGTTCGGATGATCCCGCCACGCCTGCCTCCGAAGCCGAACTGGGCGACGCGCTCCTCGCCCTCGTCGCGGCCGCCCGGGCCCGCGGTTGGGATGCGGAGCGCGCACTGCGCCAGCGACTGCGCACACTCTCGGAAGAGATCCGGGCTGCGGAAGCTGCGCCTGCCGACCTGGAAGAATAGGCCGGTGCCACCCGTCACCCCGCCGCGCGGCATGCGCGATTTTCTCCCCGCCGACAAGGCTCGCCGTGAGCGCGTGCTCGCCGTCATCCGTCAGCGCTATCGCGCCCACGGCTTCGACGAGATCGAAACTCCGGTGGTCGAGGACTACGAGCGGCTACACGCCGGTATCGGTGGCGACAACGAGAAGCTCGCCTATAACGTCCTGCGGCGCGGACTGGATGCCGACGGCATCCGTGCGGCAGCCGACGATCCCGCGGCACTCTCCGATCTGGGTTTGCGATACGACCTGACGGTGCCGCTCGCGCGCTTCTATGCGAGCCACCGGGCCGAGCTTCCGGGCGTCTTCCGTGCCGTGCAGATCGCGCCGGTGTGGCGGGCAGAACGCCCCCAGAAGGGTCGATACCGGCAGTTCGTGCAGTGTGACATCGACATCATCGGCGATGCTTCCTCGCGCGCCGAAGCCGAGCTGATCACCGCGACCCTCGACGCGCTGGATGCCCTCGGGCTCGAGGGCGGCATCGTTCGCGTGAATGACCGTCGCCTGTTGGATGCGATGCTCGATCACTTCGGCTTTCCCGAGGCAGAGCGCCCGGGCGTGCTCATCACGATCGACAAGCTCGACAAGATCGGCGCCGCCGGTGTCGCCACCGAGCTGCGCGAACGCTCGGCGGCGCCCGAGGCTGTTGACGCCTTTGCGGAGTTCCTGGCGCGTGAGAAGGGCACGGTGAGCCGTTTCGACGACGAGCAGATCCGCGCTGCGCTGCCCGACGGGCTGGCGGGTGATGCGATCGGCGCGCTCGCCGCGATCGGCGAGGCAGTCGCGGCAGCGCGCGGGGGAGAGGCTCCGCTGGTGTTCGACCCGTTCCTGGTGCGCGGCATGGGCTACTACACCGGCACGATCTTCGAGATCGCCCACCCGCTGGTGTCCTACTCGCTCGGTGGCGGGGGACGCTACGACGGCATGATCGGCCGGTTCCTCGGCCAGGACGTTCCCGCCGTCGGATTCTCGCTCGGCTTCGAGCGGATCGTCGACCTTGTCACCGATGCGGCCGATGACGACATCCACGCCGTCGTGCTCGTTCACGATCGCGAGGTCGAGGTTGCCGAGCTGATCGCCCTGAAGTCAGCGCTGGTGGCCCGGGGGAGCCGCGTGCGGCTGGAGCAGCGCCCGAAGAACCTCAAACCGCTGCTGGAGCGGGCGACCGCCGATGGGTACACCCACTTCGCTGCAGTCCGCCCGGGCGCGACGGTCGACACTCTCGAGATCAAGCCGCTCGGCTGATTCGTTCGGCGCTCATCCGTTCACCGGCGCGTCAACGGCGATTCAGCTCGAGAGGGTCAAATCGCCGTATGAGCCGGATCACGACCGGAGTGCTCTGGGGAGCTGCCGTGGTGGGCGCTGTGGCGACGACGGCGCTCGCCGCACGCACGCTGATCGACCGCCAGGCCGCGCAGGCACGGCGACTGATCGGCAAACCGCTTGGTGAGGACGCGCTCGAGGCAGATCGGGTGTGGCGCCGCAAGCTTGAAGGTGACCCGATCGAGCTTCTTGTGCTGGGGGACTCGATCGCGGCGGGTCTTGGCGCGCAGCGGCGCAAGGAAACGCTCGGTGCGCGTCTGGCGATCGGACTCGCGAAGAAGGCGAAGCGCCCCGTGCGACTACGCACCGCGGCGGTCGTCGGGTCGGAATCTTCGGCCTTGGGTGCCCAGCTCGACGAGCTCGCTGATGACTATCGGCCGGATGTCGCCGTCATCATCGTCGGCGGCAACGACATCACGCACCGCGTCGCCGTCTCCACCGCCGTGCGGCACCTTGTCGTGGCGATCGAACGGCTGCGAGCCCGCGGCGTGCAGGTCGTGGTGGGAAGTTGCCCAGACCTCGGGGCGCTGCGACCGGTGCCGCAACCGCTCCGATCGCTGGGCTCGCGGATGTCGCGCCAACTCGCCGACGCGCAGGAGGAGGCCGCGGTCGGCGCCGGGGCCTACGCCGTGTCGCTACGTCACGCGGTGGGACCGTTCTTCATCTCCCAGCCGGACGAGATGTTCAGCCTGGACCGCTTCCACCCGAGCCCGCTCGGCTACCGGCGCACCGCCGAGGCTCTCCTCCCGGCGGTTGCGGGAGCCCTGGGCTACGGGAAAACAAGCGCTGCGACCCGGCATCCGACGGGGAAATCAGATCCAGCGCGCTGACCCGTTGACCGCACAAGCCGGGCACGGTTGGCTGATGCCATGCCAGATCCCACCCCGGACGCGTGGACCCGAGTCGATCACTACCTGACCGACACGCTCGTCGACCAGGATGCTGCGCTTGATGCCGCGCTGGCAGAGCAGGGCCGCGCGGGGCTGCCAGCCATCGAGGTGGCTCCCGTGAACGCGAAGTTCTTGCACCTGCTCGCCCGGATCGCCGGCGCCCGCAGGATCCTTGAGATCGGCACTCTCGGCGGCTATTCGACGATCTGGCTGGCCCGCGCTGTGCCGAGCGCCGGAACAGTGGTCACGATCGAGGCGGAGCCGGTCAACGCCTCCATCGCGCGGGCCAACCTCGACCGAGCGGGTATCGGGGATCGCGTCGACGTTCGCGTCGGGCGGGCCGCAGACGTCCTGCCGACCCTGGTGGGGGAGGACCCCTTCGATCTCGTCTTCATCGACGCCGACAAGGAATCCAACACGGTCTACCTCGACTGGGCTGCGCGCCTCGGGCGTGCGGGAACCGTCGTGGTCGTCGACAACATCGGCCGGTCAGGCCAGGTCGCCGATCCTCACGACACCACGAGCCAGGTCGTCGGTACCCGGCGCGGGCTCGAGATGCTGCGCGATGATCCGCGGTTCGATGCGACAGCCCTACAGACCCTGGACCGCAAAGGATGGGATGGGATCGCGCTCGCGGTGGTGGTCTGAGCTTTTCTCCGCCCGAGCGGGCCTGTGGCGCGGCATCCGTCGTCACTAGACTCGACGTGGACCGACGACGCTCCGACACAACCCTCCCAAACAAGGAGTCCTTTCGTGGCATTGATTGAGGCTGTAGGCGCGCGCGAGATTCTCGATTCGCGCGGCAACCCGACCGTCGAGGTGGAAGTCCTCCTCGAAGACGGCACCGTTCAGCGGGCGGCCGTCCCGTCCGGCGCATCCACCGGCGCATTCGAGGCGTATGAACTGCGTGACGGCGACAAGAGCCGGTACGGCGGCAAGGGCGTGCTCAAGGCCGTCGCTGCCGTCATCGACGAGCTCGGGCCGGCGCTCGAGGGTGTCGATGCCAGCGAGCAGCGCATCGTCGACGAGATTCTCATCGAGACCGACGGCACCGACAACAAGTCGCGCTGCGGCGCCAACGCGATCCTCGGCGTGAGCCTGGCCGTTGCCAAGGCCGCGGCCGACAGCGCAGACCTGCCGCTGTTCCGCTACCTCGGCGGACCCAACGCGCACGTGCTGCCCGTTCCGCTGTTCAACGTCATCAACGGCGGTGAGCACGCCGACAACGGCATCGACTTCCAGGAGTTCTTCCTGGCCCCCATCGGCGCCGAGACCTACGCCGAGTCGCTGCGCTGGGGCACCGAGACCTACCACGTCCTCAAGGGGGAGCTGAAGGCCGCGGGCTTCGCTACCGGCCTCGGTGACGAGGGTGGCTTCGCTCCCGACCTGCCGAGCAACCGCGAGGGCCTGGACTTCCTCATGAAGGCGATCGAGAAGGCCGGCTTCACCCCCGGCAAAGACATCGCCGTGGGTCTGGATGTCGCGGCCACGGAGTTCTTCTCCGACGGCGTGTACACCGTCGAGGGCAAGCCGTGGACGGCGGCTGAGCTCACCGACTACTTCGCCGACCTCGTCGCGAACTACCCGATCGTCACGATCGAGGATGCGCTGGCCGAAGACGACTGGGACGCCTGGAAGGCGCTCACCGACGCGATCGGCTCGAAGGTGCAGCTCGTGGGCGACGACCTGTTCGTCACCAACCCGAGCCGCCTGCAGCGCGGCATCGACCTGGGCGTCGCCAACGCTCTGCTCGTGAAGGTCAACCAGATCGGCACGCTGTCCGAGACCCTGGATGCCGTGGCTCTGGCCACCTCGAACGGTTACCGGTCGATGCTCTCGCACCGCTCGGGCGAGACCGAAGACACCACGATCGCCGACCTCGCGGTCGCCGTGAACTGCGGTCAGATCAAGACCGGTGCGCCTGCTCGCAGCGAGCGCGTCGCGAAATACAATCAGCTTCTGCGCATCGAAGAAGAGCTCGGCGACGCGGCAGTCTTCGCCGGTCGTGGAGCCTTCCCCCGTTTCAAGGGCTGATGCGCTCGAACTGACCTGACGAGAGGGGAGCCGTGATGACCAGTCCGGCTCCCCGTTCTCGTTCCCCCCGGTCCCGCTCGCCTCGCCGCGTCGACGTAAGGGGCTGGCTTGGCGGCATCCGGCTCTCGGGCTTCATGGTGATCATGCTGGGACTCGTGGTCCTCGCAGCCTTCGTGTTGGTTCCCACCGTCGGCACCTACCTGGAGCAGCGACAACGGATTGCTGCGCTCGAGCAGGCAGTGAAGGTGACCGAGGACCAGATCGCTGCCCTCGAGACCGAGAAGGACCGGTGGCAGGACCCGGCCTACATCACAACCCAGGCCCGTGAGCGGCTCTACTACGTGCGCCCCGGTGAGGTCGTGTACCTCGTCGACAACGACCTGCCCGATTCGGCGATACCCGCCGAGCAGGCGCCGGTGAGCGACGAGGTGGTGCAAACCACGACCGACTGGATGTCGCAACTGGTGCGGTCGGTGACCGCAGCGGGGCTTGCGAAGACCGCGGCCCTTCCAGTCATCGGGGTTCCCGATCCGCAGCCGTCTTCCTCGGAGTCGGCTGTCGCCCCGTGACGCGCAGCGGGACTTCAGGAGCGGGTCGGTAGCCTGGAGGAGTGTCCAGGCCCCCGTTTGCTCCCGTCACCGAGGCTGAGCTCGCCGTCCTGCGCGAGCAACTGGGTCGCCCGGCTCGGGGAGTGCTCGGGATCGCCGCTCGCTGCGCGTGCGGAAACCCCACGGTTGTCGCCACCGCCCCGCGGCTCCCCGACGGCACCCCGTTCCCGACGTTCTACTACCTGACGCATCCGGGTGCGACGGCGGCGATGTCAGTGCTCGAGGCTGACCACACCATGCATGAGCTTGCCGATCAGCTCGCGGCAGATGAAGAGATCGCGGACGCGTACCGCCTCGCGCACCAGAGCTACCTCGACGACAGAGCTCGCTACGGAGACCCGGAGGAAATCGCGGGGATCTCGGCGGGCGGGATGCCGACGCGGGTGAAGTGCCTGCACGCCGTGCTGGCGCACTCCCTCGCGGCGGGCCCGGGGGTGAATCCGATCGGGGACCGGGCGCTCGCGCTGTCGGACTGGTCGCCGGATCGTTGCGTGTGCGCCGACCCGGGAGCTGCGACGCGCGCGGTGGATGCCGTATCCGAGGAGCTGGCGTGAGTGCCGCGGTGGCGACGGATCGCCGCCGCCAGCTCGGTCGACTCGCTGCAGTTGCGCTCGCGATCGCGGGCATGATCGCTCTGCCCGGGTTCACCGTCACGCCCTCGCCGTCGCCATCTGATTCCGACCCACTGCGGGCAGCCGAGTATTGGCTCGACGATTACGGCATCCGGGACGCTTGGCAGACCTCCACGGGCGCCGGCGTCAAGATCGCCATCATCGACACCGGGATAGGCAAGGGCCCCGTGGAGTTCTCGGGAGTCGTCGGCGGCACGGATGTCTCCGGTCTCGGATCACCAGATGGACGCACGCCCGTGGGAGCCCGCGATCCCGATCACGGCAGCTGGGTGGCGTCCCTCGCCGCCTCCCGCGGTACGAGCCCGGTGACGGGCATGCTCGGTGTGGCACCGGATGCCGAGCTCCTCTCGATCTCCGTGGGATTCGGCGTCTCGGCATCCGTCCCCTTCACCGAGCAGATCGCGCAGGCGATCTATTGGGCTGTCGACAATGGCGCCGACATCATCAATCTGTCGTTCACGACGAACACCCCGGACTGGGATCGCAGCTGGGACGACGCGTTCATGTACGCCTTCGAGCACGACGTTGTCGTCGTGGCAGCGGCAGGAAACCGGGGGAGTGGAACGGGAGTTGTCGGTGCGCCGGCGACGATCCCCGGTGTCCTCGTTGTCGGTGGTGTGGACCCCCAAGGGCGCGCGAGCCGCGAGGCATCCACGCAGGGCATCACGATCGCCGTGGCGGCTCCCAGCGAGAACCTCCTCGGAGTGTCAGCGGACGGCAAGGTCGTCGAGTGGGACGGCACGAGCGGCGCCGCGCCCATCGTGGCGGGGATCGCGGCACTCGTGCGGTCCGCGTATCCCGACATGGATGCCGACGATGTCATCAATCGCATCATCCGTACCGCCACGCCACCTGCCGGGGTGACAGACCTTCCCGACCCGCTCTACGGCTACGGACTGGTGGATGCCGAGGCCGCGGTGACGGCATCCGTGCCCTCGGTCAGCGAGAACCCGCTCGGCAGTCTCGCGGAGTGGATCACGATCTACCGTCGAGCCAATCTCGTGCCTGATCCCGAGCCGACAGTTCCGCCCGCCGCCGTCGAGCCCCTCCCTCCCGTCGAGCAGCAGGCTGCGGGATCGCCGCTCCTGCCGAGCACCGAGTCGCTGCTCTACGGGACGGTCCCGCTCGCGGCGGGCACGGTCGCGGCTATACTGGTGGCGCTCGGCGTCACCGCTGCTGTCCGACGCGTCCGATTGGCGTCCCGCGCCCCCCGCCGCTGAAACATCTCAGGAGTTCTCCCATCGTGAGCAACACCACCCCCAGGATCCTTATTGTCGGCGGAGGGTATGCCGGCTTCTACACGGCCTGGAAACTCGAGAAGCACCTTCGCCGCGGCGAAGCACAGGTCACGATTGTCGACCCACTTCCTTACATGACCTACCAGCCGTTCCTTCCCGAGGTGGCTGCGGGCTCGATCGAGGCCCGCCACTCGGTGGTGTCGCTGCGTCGTCATCTCAAGCGCACGCGCGTTGTGACGGCGAAGATCACCGGTATCGACCACGCCAACAAGGTGGCGACGGTCACCCCAACGCTCGGCGAGCCCTGGCAGGAGGAGTACGACCAGATCGTCGTCACCGCCGGCGCCGTCTCGCGGACCTTCCCGATCCCCGGAATCGCCGACAACGCCATCGGTCTGAAGACGATCGAAGAGGCGGTCGCCATCCGCGACAAGCTGTTCTCGAACTTCGACAAGGCAGCGACCCTTCCTCCCGGCCCCGAGCGGGAGCGCCTGCTCACGGTCGTCGTGGTCGGCGGTGGGTTCGCGGGCATCGAGGTTTTCGCTGAGCTTCGCTCGATCGCATCCGCACTGCTGAAGAAGTACCCCGAGCTGAGCTTCGAGGAGACTCACTTCCACCTCGTCGAGGCGATGGGCCGAATCATGCCTGAGGTGTCGCTCGAGACCAGCAAGTGGGTCATGAAGTCCCTCGGTGAGCGCGGCGGCGCCGTGCACCTCGACACACAGGTGACCGGAGCGGTCGGCGGCAACGTCGAGCTGTCTACCGGCGAGGTCATTCCGAGCGACCTGATCGTCTGGACCGCCGGTGTCATGGCCAACCCGACTGTCGTCCGTGGCAGCGACCTGCCCGTCGAGGAACGTGGTCGCATCCGCACCCGTGCCGATCTTCGTGTCGGCAGCGAGGACGAGATCGTCGAGGGCGCCTGGGCTGCGGGTGACGTGGCCGCAGTGCCCGACCTGACCGGTGGCGGCGTTGGCGGCTACTGCGTCCCGAACGCACAGCACGCCGTGCGTCAGGCCAAGCTCATGGCGAAGAACATCACCGCGGTCCTGCGCGGCGAGCTTCCCGTGGAGTACGTGCACAAGAACCTCGGCGCTGTCGCAGGCCTTGGCTTGTACAACGGTGTCTTCCAGTCGGGCAAGCTTGCGCTCAAGGGCTTCATCGCCTGGCTTGCGCACCGTGGCTACCACGGCCTGGCGATGCCGTCGTGGGAGCGCAAGTGGCGGGTCATCTGGGGTTGGTGGAACAACCTGTGGCTGGGTCGCGACATCGTGAACCTGTCGACCGTCCAGCACCCGCGGTACGTGTTCGAGGAGTTCGCGGCACGCCCGAAGCCTCCGGCTGCGTCGGCGGTGCCCGCCAAGGAGCCCGCGGGCACCAAGTCCTGACACAACGCGTCGCCGGCGCCCCTGCGGGGTAGCGTGGGAGCGCCGACAACGGCGCCCCCGTAGCCCAATGGCAGAGGCAGGCGACTTAAAATCGCTCAAGTGTGGGTTCGAGTCCCACCGGGGGTACGAGGCACGGTGCCGCGCGCAGCGCGGCGGCGTGCCTCGTCGCTTTGGTGGGCGAGAGTCACACTCGGGCCCACGCCGCCGGAGGCTCCGCGCGGCGCGGAGCATCGTCGAGGATCCGTGAGCATGCGGGTCGTGACCGTATGGATTCCGTGAGGATCGTCGACCCCGCTGCGGGGAAGAGGTTGCATCTGTTCAGCGCCCGTCATCCGACGGCGTAACAGCAACCCCGGGAGTTCCCCGTGCTCGACGTCATTTCCGTGGCCGCTACGCTCGCCCTGTTCGCGCTCGTCGGCCTGATCGCAAAGGGGGTCGAGCGGCTGATCCGGCCGTCTTCGGACCCTTCTCCCTCCCTGCCGGTCGCAGGTGAGCGCCGATGATCGTGTTCTCTGTGCTTGCCGTCACGCTCGCGGTGGCTGCGCTCGTCTATCTCATCGTTGCGCTGCTGAACCCGGAGAGGTTCTGACGTGGATGCTTCGACGATCTGGGCAGGCATCCTTCAGATCTGCACCGTGCTGCTGATCCTCGCCTTGCTCCACCGCCCCCTGGGCGACTGGATAGCCCGTACCTACGCGTCGACGAAGGACTGGCGCGTCGAACGAGGCGTATACCGGCTGATCGGAGACGATTCGCGCTCTGAGCAGACATGGCAGGCCTACGCGCGGGGCGTTCTCGTCTTCTCTGCGGTCGGCTCGTGCGGCGCGTCATGCCCGGCGCGCCACCGCCGAAGCCGAGCTCATTGGAACTGTCGCGGGCTCGGTGCTGCGTGGTCAGGGCGCCGTTCCGGCCCTCGTTGCTCGTGCGCGCGAGGCGTTCGGAATGTCCGGCGCCCGCCTCGTCGGCGAATCGGGCGAGGTGCTCGCAACCGACGGCGAGCCGCTGCCGAACGGGCGACACAGCGACGTACCCATCGGCGAGCGCGCGAGGTTGGAACTTCACGGCGGCGATCTTGACGCATCGGAGCGGCGCTTGTTGGGTGTTGTGGTCGCCCAGCTCGACGCCGCGCTCGAGCAGACGGCACTCCAGGAAACCGCCCGGGCAGCCGACATCCTTGCTGAAGCCGATCAGGTCCGCAGCGCCCTCCTCTCGGCGGTGAGCCATGACCTTCGTCGCCCGCTCGCCGCCGCGCTTGCCGCTGTCGGCGGGCTTCGCGCCGCGGGGGCCGCGCTCGGTGAGCAGGACCGCGCGGATCTGCTGGACACAGCAGTCGAGAGCCTCGACACCCTCTCGCGGCTTCTTACCGACTTGCTCGATGTCAGTCGGATCGAGGCCGGAGCACTCGCCGTCTTGCTGACGTCGACGGATGTCGGAGACGTCGTGCTCGCTTCGCTCGACGAACTCGGTTTGGGTCCGAGCGCGGTGGAGCTTGCTCTGGACGTGGGGGTGCCGAATGTGCTCGCCGACCCCGTGTTGCTGCAGCGTGTCGTGGTCAACCTGCTCTCCAATGCACAGCGTCACTCGCCGGTCGGTACCGCGGTGAGAGTGACGACCAGCGTTCTCGGTGATCGCGTTCAGGTGCGGGTCATCGACCGTGGTCCTGGCATCTCGACGGATCGTCGATCCGACATGTTCACGCCGTTCCAGCGGCTGGGCGACACCGACAACACGACGGGGCTCGGGCTGGGGCTTGCGCTCTCCCGCGGTTTCACCGAGGGTATGCGCGGGACATTGACGGCCGAGGATACTCCGGGCGGTGGCCTGACGATGGTGGTGGAGCTTGGCACTGCACCTGTGGCCGAGGATGACGATGCGGCTGCCGACGAGCGGACGGGCGTGGCGTCATGAAGGTTCTGGTCGCAGACGACGACCCGCAACTTGTGCGGGCCGTGCGCATCACGCTCGCGGCGCACGGTTACGACGTCGTGGCGGCCCCCGACGGACCGACGACGATCGCGCTCGCCGCCAAGGAATACCCCGACGTGATCATGCTCGATCTCGGGATGCCGCACCTCGACGGGGTCGGGGTCATCCACGCCATTCGAGGCTGGAGCGAGGTGCCGATCATCGTGGTGTCAGGACGTTCGGGTTCCGGCGACAAGGTCGAGGCGCTGGATGCCGGCGCAGATGACTACGTCACCAAACCGTTCCAGATCGATGAGCTCCTCGCACGTCTGCGTGCACTGACACGGCGGTCCTCATCGGCGCCGACGGGAGAATCCGTGGTGCGCTTCGGGGACGTCGAGGTCGATCTGTTAGCCAAGAGTGTTCGGCGACGCGGCGCCCGTGTTCATCTCACTCCGACCGAGTGGCGGATGCTGGAGTTCCTCGCCCGCAACCCCGGCACTCTGGTGACGCGGCAGACGCTGCTAAAGACCCTCTGGGGCACCGAGCAGGTGACGGACACCGGGTACCTGCGTCTCTACATCTCGCAGTTGCGTAAGAAGTTGGAGGTCGACCCCAGCCACCCGGTCCATCTGCTGACTGAATCGGGGATGGGCTACCGACTCAACCTTGAGGCTTGATCGCCCGCGACCACGCCCGTTCGTTGTGCAGTTGTCCGGTCTGCTGGAAGAACCGAACCTGATGGGTGTTCGCTAGCGCCTCTGCAAGCTCGTATCTGTTGGCAGGTTCAAAACCCAACTGCTGCCAGAACGGGCCAGAGCGCCGGCTGAATAGCCACGCACGTGTCGCGCCTCCCTCGGCTGCCCGAGCGAGAGCGAACCGTGCGAGGGCGTTTCCGCGGCCGCGGGCGCGAACAGGAGTCGCTACGGCAACACTCCGAATGAGCGCGTGATCACCATCTCCGCTGAGCTCGTAACCCGTGCTTCCGACCATTTCTCCCGAGTCGTCTCGCTCGACCCAGATTCGTACTCCCGGTTCCTCGATGCCGCTGATCGTAAGGTCTGCTGTGGCCAGAAACGTCGTCAGATCCGCGATATCACGAGCGAGGCACGGGCTCAGGTCCACTCGCCAAGTCAATCACTCGTGGCTCGTGAAGCTCGGGGTGTGAATGTCGGAGGCCCCTCGTAGTGTCGGGGTATGGAAGCAGTCGGTGCGGGTGATTCGGGGCGGTGGCCCGGGGTTCCGGATGCTGACGGGTTCGTGCATGAGGGGGATGTGCGGGAGTGGGATGCTGAGGTGGCCGGCTGGGTTCCACCGCGTCCGGATGCTGTCGCTCTTGTGCTTGAGGCTGCTGATCTTGAGGCGGTGTTCGCTGCGCAGCGGTTCGCTCGGGTCGATGACCTGCGCCTGGAGGCCCTCGATGACGTCACCCGGTACGGGGGTGGATCCCGGGAGCTGGTGATGCGGTCCCTGCGGCTGGAGCTCGCGTCGGCTCTGCGGGTGACGGAGAACGCGGCAGGAATGATGCTCGCTCGCGCCGAGTCGCTTGTGCACTCGTACCCGGCGGTGTTGGAGTCGTTGTCTCGGTCGCGGGTGACCGTTCGGCACGCGGAGATCCTTGTCGATGACCTCGACGTGTTGGGCCCTGATGTTGCGGGACGGTTGGTGGGGCGGGCGTTGGGGTTGGCGGAGTCGTTGCCGGTGGGGTCGTTCCGGCGGGCGCTACGCCGCCTGATCGACCGGGAAACCGCCCCCACGTTGACCGAGCGTCACCAGGTGGCGGTGCGGGGGCGTCGGATCCTGGTGGAGCCTGCGGGGGATTCGATGTCGTGGGTGCACGCTCTGGTTCCGTCGGTGGAAGCCCATGCGATCTACGGGCGTGTCACCCAGCAGGCGGTGGTGATCCGTGACCACGACCGCGGTTCGACCCGGGGCGGTTCGCCCGATGGTTCGGGGGAGCGGTCGTTGGATGAGATTCGTGCTGACGTGTTCTGCGATCTCCTCATCGACGGGACTGTGGCCCAGCACCCGGAGCAGGCTCGGGGGATCCGCGCGACCGTGGTCGTCACCGTCCCCGCCCTGGCGCTGCTGGGTGTTGAGGGGGTGACCGATCCGGCGGAGGTGGAGGGGGTTGGTCCGATCCCGATCGAGACGGCCCGGGAGCTGGCCGGTAACGCGTCGGGGTGGATGCGGGTTCTGACCCACCCGGAGACCGGGGCCGTGGTCTCGGTTGGGCGCACGAGGTATCGGCCACCGCCGGAGATGGCGAGACTGGTGACGTGGCGGGCTGACAGGTGCATGGGCCCGGGATGCGGGAAACCTGCCTCGCAGTGTCAGATCGATCATTCGGTCGCGTGGGCCGACGGCGGTGAAACGTCCGTGACGAACACGGCACCGCTGTGCCAAGGCCACCACACCGTCAGACACCACGGCGGGTGGGTGATCACGCATCTGGGTGACGGGTCGTTGGAGTGGGTATCCCCGCACGGCCGCCGGTATGTCGTGAAACCTGAACGACACCTCCCCACCTTCTACCCCAACGCCGCCTGAACATGCCTTGGAGCAGGCAACGATAGATGTGCTGGGTCCGCGGCGCGAGCTCGGCGAGGTGATCCGTGCACGCCGTACCGGTGAGCTCGCGTTCGGCCAGTAGAGTGCCGTCATGGTGTCGCTTGCTCAGTCCATGGCGGATGCGAAACAACCGGCTCCCGACGCCGCCACCTATTGGCGCAGACAAACGGATGCGATAGCCGACGTTTCCGGCCCCGTGGCGACTCTGCACCTCGGGGCGCTGCGGTACAACGCGCTCGACATGGCGGTGCGCGCTGCGGGCGTGCCCATTCGTGTTGCAAGCAAGTCCGTCCGGGTGCGAGAGGCGATCGACGCAACCCTGGCGCTCCCGGGTTACGTCGGCATCCTGGCCTTCACGCTGCCCGAAGCGCTCTGGCTCGCCGAAACACATGACGACGTCGTGCTCGGATATCCGACTGTTGACCGCGCTGCCATCGCCGCTCTCGCCCAGAGCGAGGAGGCCTGCGCGCGCATCACCCTCATGGTCGATGATCTTGCCCAGCTCGACGTCGTTGACGCCGTCGTACCGCCGGGCGCACGACCGACGATTCGCCTCGCGATCGACGCTGACGCTTCCTGGCGTGCTCCCGCGCTCGGTCATATCGGTGTGCGTCGTTCGCCCGTGCACGAACCGGGGGAGGTGGCGAGCCTCGCGCGGGCCATCACCAGACGCGACGGTTTCCGACTCGTCGGACTCATGATGTACGAGGCGCAGATTGCGGGCCAGGGCGATGCTACCGGTTCTGGTGATGGCCTCATTCGATGGATGCAGCAACGATCCTCGGCCGAGCTTCTGGCGCGACGTCAGGCGATCGTCGCCGCCCTCCGCCCGATCGCTCCGCTCGAGTTCGTCAACGGCGGCGGCACCGGATCACTGGAGTTCACGGCATCCGACCAGGCCGTCACCGAGGTGACGGCGGGAAGCGGCCTGTTCGCCGGTCACCTCTTCGACGGATACCGGATCTTCGCGCCACAACCAGCTGCGGCCTTCTCGCTTGAGGTGGTGCGCAAGCCGACTCCCGACATCGCGACGGTGCTCGGCGGCGGATGGATCGCGTCAGGACCGCCCGTCGCGTCGCGCCAACCGAAGCCGGTGTGGCCCGCGGGCCTTCGTACACTGCCTCGCGAAGGAGCTGGCGAGGTGCAGACCCCGTTGCAGGGAGAAGCCGCTCGAAGCTTGAGCGTGGGGGATCGGGTGTGGTTCCGCCATGCCAAGAGCGGGGAGCTCGCCGAGCGCGTGGATCACTATCTGCTCGTGGATGGTGACAGGGTCGTCGGCGAGGCGCCGACGTATCGCGGCGAAGGGAAGGCATTCCTGTGACACGACCCGGTGGTACCTGGCAGAACTGGGGACGCTCGGCGCGGGTGCGACCGCAGAGCGTCGAGTTCCCGGCATCCGCGGATGCCGTGCAGCGGTCGGTGCAGGCAGCCCTCGCTCGAGGCCGACGTATCAAGGCGGTGGGGGCCGGGCACAGCTTCACGGGTATCGCGATCGCGCCCGACGTCCTGCTCGATCTGACCGATCTCTCGGGTCTCGTTTCCATCGATCACGAACGTCGTCGCGTCACTCTGCGTGCCGGAACGCGACTGCACCAGATCCCGGGGCTTCTCGCGCCGCACGGGCTGGCGATGCAGAACCTCGGAGACATCGACCGGCAGACCATTGCCGGTGCTATCTCGACAGGGACGCACGGAACCGGCGCGGCGTTCGGCGGGATATCCACCCAGATCGTCGGTGTCACGCTCGTCACGGGAACCGGCGACATCCTGCGGGTGAGCGACACCGAGAACGCCGACCTCCTTCCCGCCGTCGCGCTCGGACTCGGCGCCCTCGGCATCCTGGTCGATGTCACGGTCCAATGCGTCCCTGCCTTCGTGCTCGAAGCAACGGAGCGCCCCGAGCCCCTCCTGGACGTGCTCGATACGCTCGATGACCGGGTCGCGAGCACCGACCATTTCGAGTACTACTGGTTTCCGCACACGGATGTCGCGCTGACCAAGTCCAACACGCGTCTGCCCGAATCCGCCGTCCGCAAGCCCCTGCCGACGGTGGGGAAGTGGGTCGACGAGACACTCCTCGCGAACGGTGTCTACCGAGCGGTGTGCGGTGTCGGTGCGCGCGTTCCCGCCGTCGTGCCCCCGTTCTCTCGGCTCGCGGTCAAGCTCACCGGCAACCGCGACTACACCGACCGTTCCAACCGCGTATTCACCCAGAGCCGCACCGTGCGTTTCCGCGAGATGGAGTATGCGCTCCCGGCCGCGGCGGTGCGTCCGGCTTTCGACGAGATGCGCGCGCTCATTCGTGCCCGTGGATGGCGGATCTCCTTCCCCGTAGAAGTGCGATTCGCCGCCGCCGATGATCGGTGGCTCTCGACAGCGCACGACCGCGACTCGGGCTACATCGCTGTCCACCGATACTGGCGCGAAGACCCCACGGAGTACTTCACCGCCGTCGAGCAGATCATGCTCGCCCACGGCGGAAGACCGCACTGGGGCAAGATGCACACGCTGGATGTTGAGCAGCTGCGTGAGCGGTACCCCCGGTTCGATGACTTCGTGTCGCTACGCGACCGGCTCGACCCGCGTCGTGCGTTCCAGAACACCTACCTGGAACGGGTTCTCGGCGCCTGATCCGGTGGTGGCGGCACCCGACGCACTCACAGTCAGCGAGCAGCCGAGTCCCCTAGGATGGGGGCCATGTGGGAGTGGCTGATCCCGGTACTGATCGTCGTGGCGCTCATCGTCATCGTCGGTATCTATCTCTGGGCGACATACAACTCGCTTGTGCAGCTGAACGTGCGTGTCGATGAGGCGTGGAGCGACATCACCGTCCAGCTCAAGCGACGAGCGGACCTGATCCCGGGTCTGATCGAGACCGTCAAGGGCTACGCGGCCCACGAGCGAGCGGTGTTCGAGAACGTCACCCAGGCGCGAGCCGAGACACTCTCCGCATCCGGGCCCGCAGAGGCTGGTGTCGCCGAAGGCCACGTGCAGCAAGCGCTCAAGTCGCTGTTCGCCGTCGCTGAGGCCTACCCCCAGCTGCAGGCCAGCACGAACTTCCTGCAGTTGCAGCAGGCGCTGGTCGACACCGAAGACAAGATTCAGGCATCCCGCCGCTTCTACAACGGTGGCGTTCGCGAGTTGAACACGAAGATCAAGGTCTTCCCGAACAACCTCTTCGCGAAGAATCTCGGTTTCACTGAGCGGGAGTTCTTCGAGGTCGTCGACGGGGCAGCGATCTCCGAGCCGCCGCGCATTCAGTTCTGATCGACCCCTGAGGTCGCATGTACAGCGCCATCGCGCGGAACAAGCGCAACACCTGGTTCATCCTCGTCCTGTTCGTCCTGGGCCTGGGAGCCATCGGGCTGCTCGCCGGATGGCTCATGGGCAACAACTGGTGGGTGACCGCTTTCGTGCTGATCTTCGCCGTCGGCTACGCCACCGTGCAGTACTTCGCGGCCGACCGTGAGGCGCTTGCGATGGCCGGCGCCATCCCTGTGTCCCGCGAGGAGGCGCCGCGCTACTACCGGCTCGTCGAGAACCTGTGCATCACGACCGGCACACCGATGCCGCGCTTGTACGTCGTCGAGGATGCCGCACCGAACGCCTTCGCCACCGGCCGTAAGCCCGAGGAGGCTGCGATCACCGTGACGACGGGCCTGTTCGAGATCATGACCGACCGCGAACTCGAGGGCGTGCTGTCACACGAGCTCGGCCACATCCGCAACTACGACATCCGGGTGTCGCTCATCGTGTTCGGCCTCGTCGTGGCGGTGGGGCTGCTGGCCGACATCCTGATGCGCATGGCGTTCTTCGGCGGTCTGCGCCGCTCCGGGGGCAACAACAGCCAAGCGCAGCTGTTCTTCCTCATCTTCGGCATCGTCGCAGCGATCGTCGCACCACTTCTGGCTGGTGCGGTCCAGGCCGCGATCTCGCGTCAACGCGAGTACCTCGCCGACGCAACCGGCGCGCTCACGACCCGCGACCCGGACGGCCTCGCCTCGGCACTGGCCAAGCTCGAGGAGCACGCGCAACCCCTCCGCCGCGAGAACACGTCGATGGCCCACCTGTGGTTTGCCAACCCGCTCAGCGCCAAGGGTATGTCGCGCCTGTTCGCAACCCACCCGCCGATCCCAGACCGCATCGAGCGCTTGCACACGATGGGCGGGCAGTTCTGAGGTTGCCGGTCACAGCCGAGTCGGTCAGTCGACCGACAGAACGAGCTGGTTGCCGCTGAAGACCATGCCTCCGCGCAGCGACCAGTCGTCGGAGCGATAGGTGAACGTTCCCGGCGCACCGTCCCTGGTCGTTCCGGATGCCGTCGCGACGAGGACCCCGCCGGTAGCGGCAAAGCTCGACAGGTCCTCGGCAAAGGCGAGCGTCGGTGCCGTCTCGACGCGGAAAGAGAGCGAGGTCAGTGTGGCGAGGTCTGCGGCCCAGGGAACCCGGATGCCGCAGTTCTCGGGCACCGCATCGGCAGGAGCGGTGCATGCGTCGACGTATGCCTGCACCTGCGCGGATGCCGTCTCAAGCGCGGTGTCCGAGAGCTGCGGCTGCAGTGCTGCTGTCGCGGCCGAGCCAGGTGCCACGGCGACGGTCAGCGCTCCGGTCAGGATGCCGACCGGAGCGGCGTCGATCTCGTAGAGCGCGGGCAGCAACAGGACGGGTTCGTTCACCCCGAACACCGCTGTGCCGATCGCGGCGGCGTCACCGAGTGTCGAGGTGATCGTGACAGTACCGAGCCCGTCTGGGGCGACTTTCCAGCCGGTGGGAGTCTGCTGAAGCATCAGCTCACCCGAGCCGGAGGTCGAATCGAGGGTGTAGGTAATCGTCGCGGTGGCAGTCTCGCCATCCTCGATGACGCCTGTGACCTCGGCATCCGAGATCGTGGCAGTAGCCCCCGCGAACGCGGCTTCGATCAACGACGGATCGAGGCTGTCGGAGGCGACGAGATCCAACGCCGTGTCGGCGTCGCCGCCGACCAGCGCACGGAGGTAGTCCTCGGCGACTGCCTGCGGTCCCGGCGGGCGCTGGAGAAGCCACAGCACAAGTCCGGCGACTGCCAGAAGCACGACTCCCGCCGCAACGACGGCGATCAGGGGGCCACGTTTCACACCCCCACGCTAGCGCGCCAGCACATCCGGTTCACGGCATGTGCCAGTTCTAGACTGAACGGATGAGCACGTCCGACGACAAGCCCACGGGGTCGTTCTTCGACGCGATCCGGGACCGGCGACGGATCGTCACGATGCAGCAAACGCGCGGCATCCCCTCAGGCTTCCAGCTTGCCGCCGCGTACGCGTGGCGCTTCCTGGTCATTGCCGCGGCGATCGGTGTCGGGATCTGGCTCGTCATTCAGCTCAAGTTGCTGGTCATACCGCTGCTGATCGCGATCCTGATCACGGCGCTGGTCTGGCCCGCGTTCGCGGGGATGCTGCGCCTGCGCTTCCCCAGGTGGCTTGCGATCGCCATCACCGTCCTCGGCACGGCAGCGATCGTCACCGGCTTACTGTGGCTCGCCATCTGGCAGATCACGCGCGAGTGGTCTTCGGTACAGACGCGTACGATCGAGGCCATACAGCAGTTCCGGCAGTATCTGATCGACGGGCCGCTCCACCTGACCGAGACCCAGATCGATGACCTGCTCGCGCAGGCCTGGACCTTCATTCAGCAGCAGGCAGAGCTCCTGTGGTCGGGTGCGCTGGCCATCGGCACCACGGTCGGGCACGTCGCAACAGGGGCGCTGCTCACAATCTTCATCCTCCTTACCCTCCTCGCCGACGGATCAGGGATTTGGCGCTGGACTACGCGGCTGTTTCCGCGAGCGGCGCGACCCGCTGTCGATGGCGCCGGCCGTGCCGGCTGGGTGACCGTCGCCAACTATGCACGAACCCAGTTGCTCGTCGCCACGATCGACGCGATCGGGATCGGCTTGGGTGCGTTCCTGCTCGGCGTTCCGCTCGCGATCCCCATCGCGGTGCTCGTGTTCCTCGGTTCCTTCATCCCCATCGTCGGTGCCGTCGTCACCGGCGCGCTCGCCGTTTTTCTTGCCCTCGTCTACAACGGACCCTGGATCGCGCTGTGGATGCTGGTGGTCGTGCTCGGCGTTCAGCAACTCGAGGGTCATGTGCTTCAGCCGCTTCTCATGGGATCGGCGGTCAAGGTGCACCCCCTTGCCGTCGTCCTCGTGGTCGCCGGCGGCGCGCTGATAGCAGGCATCCCGGGAGCCCTCTTCGCCGTGCCGCTCGCCGCGTTCGTCAACGTCGTGGCGGTCTACCTCGGTGACCGGGCATGGGAGCCCGGTGCGAAACGCGACGCCCCCGACCTGATTTGGTCGACAGTTCCCCGCCCGAGGAGAATCAGCACGTGAGCATCCCCACCCTGGCCGAGATCGAGGATGCTGCAGCAACTCTCTCCGGCGTCATCCGACGCACCCCGATGGACGAGTCCCTGCATTTGACCGACCTCCTCGGCGTCCCTGTCGCACTCAAGCTCGAAAACCTGCAGCGGACCGGCTCGTTCAAGATCCGCGGTGCTGCGTATCGGCTGTCGCGGCTGACCGAGGATGAGCGCGCGCGCGGCGTCGTTGCTGCATCGGCAGGCAACCACGCCCAGGGAGTTGCGCTTGCTGCCCGCGAGCTCGGCATCCCCGCGACGATCTTCATGCCGCTCGGGGTGCCCGTTCCCAAGCTCCTGGCCACACGCGGCTATGGCGCTGACGTCATCCTCGAGGGTGCCACCGTGGAGACCCCGCTTCGCCTCGCGGCTGAGTTCGCGGAGCGTACCGGCGCCGTCCTGATTCACCCCTTCGACCACGGGGATATCATCACCGGGCAAGGCACCCTCGGCCTCGAGCTGATGGATGACATGCCCGACCTCGATACCGTCATCATCGGGATCGGCGGCGGGGGATTGCTGTCGGGTGTCGCTGCCGCGGTGAAGGCGCGCGCCGCGGCAGTCGGCCGCACGGTGCGCGTCATCGGTGTGCAGGCCGAAAACTCCGCGGCCTACCCCGCGTCGCTCGCAGCCGGGCGACCCCTAGAAGTTGCCACGCGGGCGACGATCGCCGATGGAATCGCCGTCGCCCGGCCGGGCGATCTGCCCTTCGAGATCATCAGCCAGCTGGCGGATGAGGTCGTCACCGTGTCGGAGGACGACATCGCGCGGGCGCTCCTCGTGTTGCTCGAACGTGCGAAGCAGGTCGTCGAGCCTGCTGGGGCGGTCGGCGTCGCCGCCATCCTCGCCGGTAAGGTCACGGCTCAGGGTCCGACCGCGTGCGTCCTGTCGGGCGGCAACATCGACCCGCTTCTGCTGCAACGCGTCGTCGCACACGGACTGTCGGCATCCGGCCGCTACATGACGATGCGCATCCCCTTGCCGGATCGCCCGGGACAGCTGGCCCGGGTCTCAGAACTGCTTGCGCTTGCTGGCGCCAACGTCATCGAAGTCCTGCACACCCGTCACGGGCAGGGTCTTCAGATCAGCGAGGTGATCCTGCAGTTGAGTGTCGAGACGCGCGGTGAAGAACACAAGGCCCACGTCATCGCGACGCTCCACAACGCCGGGTTTGTCGTCCACGTCGACGCGGACTGACCTACGGCGGCCTACTGCCCGCCGTAGGTCTCGACCTTGACGATCTCGACCGCGATCTCGCGCCCGTTGGGTGCGGTGTACGACGTCGTGTCGCCTTCCTTCAGGCCCAGGATGGCAGAGCCGAGCGGCGACGCCTCGCTGTAGACATCGAGCTCGGACCCGGCACCGATCTCGCGGTTACCGAGAAGGAAGACCTCTTCTCCTCCGGCGACGATAGCTGTCACGACCGTGCCCGGCTCGACGACGCCCCTGCTCTCGGGCGCGACGCCCACTGTGGCGTTCTTGAGCAGCGCCTGGAGCGTACGGATCCGAGCTTCCTGCTTGCCCTGCTCGTCCTTGGCGGCGTGGTAGCCGCCGTTCTCCTTGAGGTCGCCTTCTTCACGCGCAGCTTCGATGCGCTTGGCGATCTCTTCACGGCCGACGGTTGACAGGTGCTCGAGCTCCGCGTTGAGGCGGTCGAAGGCCTCCTGGGTCAGGAAGGTCACCGGGGCATCGCTGGACACGAGCGTCTCCTTTCGTCGGCGCCGATATGGCAAGACGCCCCGGCATCGCCAGGGCGTCGTTGATTACGGTCTGGCTAGATTACGTCACCCAGCACGAGTTGATCAAACCCGTCGTCGCTGCCGCCGTCGTCGGGATCGTATCGACGAACGCGCGGGTGTGCTCGCTCGAGGGCGGGATCACGAGCACCCGCCAGCCGACGATTCCATGCTCTTCGTCCTGCGCCTCAAGGATGCACGCGACTTCGCGTTCAAGCGGCGCGGTGATCTGGAAGCTCAGGCTTACGGTGCCGTCATCGACCACAGCGAACCCGGTGGTGTCGGCATCCACGCTCTCGAGCGAGGTTGCCACCGTCATCCAGCCGAACCAGCCGATGACTGCGACGACGATCGCGAGACCGAGGATGATCACCCAGCGCGAGGGGCGCCCGCGTCGTCGTCCGTAGCGATCGTCGAGTTTCGCGCGGATTGTGTCGTCAGCGGCGGGGGGTGCGGTAGTCATCGGGGGTGTCTCGTGAGTCGTTAGGCTGGAACTCCAGGCTAGACGCTGGCCAGTCGAAACGAGACATGATGCGCATTCTGTTGGGGACCTCGACCCCGGTTCCAAGCCCGTCGGAGACGGTCAATCCCGACCTCGTCACTCCGGGGCCGTGGGGCTTTCTGGTCATCGCACTGCTGGCGGTCGTGGTCATCCTGCTCATCACCGACATGATGCGCCGCATCCGTCGTGGCCGGGTGCGTGCCGACATCCGCGAAGAACTGGATGCCGAGGAGAAGGCAGAAGCTGACGCGGAGCGATCGCCCGAAGCCGACGAGACCGACGGCGACGCATCTCCCAGTGTCGACGGATCCGAGCGGTCCTAGCTGCGCGGGTCCGCTGCGGCAGTCCTAGCCGTGATAGGCGGGGCTGAGGCCGATGAGCAGGCACGCCGTCCAGTGGCAGAGGAACGCCAGCACCGTGCACACGTGGAAGATCTCGTGGAACCCGAAGTGGTTCGGCCACGGGTTAGGACGCTTGAGCGCATACACGACGGCACCGAGGGTGTAAAGGATGCCGCCTACCGCGACCAGAACCATCATCGCGACGTTGGCCTGGAACAGCGGCACGATGTACATGACCGCAGCCCATCCGAGCACGAGATAGAGCGCCACGTACAGCCAGCGTGGGGCGTCGATCCAGAACACGCGGAACAGGATGCCGAGAATCGCCCCACCCCAGACCAGCGAAAGCAGAATGATCGACTGGCTCGTCGGTAGCGCGAGCACCGCGATCGGGGTATAGGTGCCGGCGATCAGAAGCAGGATGTTCGCGTGATCGATGCGCTTGAGGACCGCGCGGGTCTTCGGCTTCCACCGGAACCGGTGGTACAGCGCCGAGTTCCCGAACAGCAACAGCGACGTCAGCATGAACACTGCGGCCGACCATTTCGCGGCCGCTCCCTGGGACAGGGCGATCAGGACGATGCCTGCAGCTATCGCGATGGGGAAGGTGGCTGCGTGGATCCAGCCACGCCACGAGGGCTTCAATTCCTCAGGAGTGACCGACTCAGCCTCTTCGATCAGCGGCAGCCGAGGCATCTCGGCGCCATCGACCGACTCGTCCCACTCGGGGGCCGGGCGATCAGTGGGATGGTTCACGCCAGAGCTCACCCTCCGAGCCTACGAGCCGGAGTATTCCCGCGGGGGCACGCGTCGGCGCGTGGCAGCTCGCCGTACCCGGCCGGGGGCAGGAGTAACGTGGCCGTGTGGCATCGGGACTCGGGACAGCGCGTGGCAAGGGCCCGCTGTATCGGCTCTACACCGCTCGGCTTCGCCGTGAGCTGACCCCCGAGAACATGCCGCATCACATCGCGATGATGATCGACGGAAATCGGCGTTGGGCGCGTCAGCTCGGCTACGAGACCGCCGCACACGGTCATCGAGCGGGAGCCGCGAAGATGCGGGAGTTCTTGGAGTGGTGCGACGACCTCGGAGTGAAGGTCGTCTCGCTCTACCTGCTCTCGACCGACAATGTCCGAAAGCGCGATGCCGCCGAGTTGAACGACCTGCTTCAGATCATCGCTGAGCTTGCCGAGGAGATCTCGCGGGTTCGCGACTGGCGGGTCAAGCACGTGGGTCGAGGTGAGCTCCTACCCCCTGAGCTCACCAGGGTGCTCCGCGCCGCGGAAGATCGGACAGCTGGCAACCCCGGCCTTCACGTGAATCTGGCTGTCGGTTACGGGGGGCGTTCCGAGATCGTGGATGCCGTCCGCAGCATCATCGCCGCCCACGATCGGGAGGGCGGGTCCCTCGAGGAGCTTGCCGCAAGCCTCACGCCCGAGCAGATCGGTGAACACCTGTACACCGGGGGGCAGGCAGACCCCGACCTCGTCATCCGAACCTCCGGAGAGCAACGGCTCAGCGACTTCCTGCTCTGGCAGAGCGCACACAGCGAGTTCTACTTCATGGAGGCGCTCGGACCCGACCTTCGGGAAGTGGACTTCCTTCGTGCGCTGCGTAATTATGCGAGTCGGGAGCGCCGCTTCGGCGGCTGAGGGACCGCTGCGCCAGCCCACGCCTTCGTCCGGCGTGCGAAAATGTGACAGTGACGGGTGATATCACGACGTATATCGAGTCCTTCGATTCCGAGCCCGGCTATCTCGACTGGGCGGCATTCGGACCGCTCTCGCCAGTTGTTCGCAGCGAAGTGCACGCGGATGCCGAGCTCCTCGGAACAGGCCGCCGCTCGAGCGTTGACCTCGTCAACGAGCACGTCGACCAGTCGCGCTCTCACGCGGCATCCGTGCTGGGTGTTCCCGCGGAGCAGATCGTCATTCAGCCCTCGACCAGTCACGGCCTGCAGCAGGCGATCTACGGCCTCAGCGGCACGCTTCTGCTCTCTCGTGCCGAGTACCCGGCGTTGACGATCGCCGCGGCGCGCGCCGAGGCGTCGCTCGGCACGATGCGAGCGGCGTGGCTCGAGCCCGGGAACGGGTTCGTGACCCCGGATGTCGTCCGCGAAGCCCTCACCGATGAGGTCACGGCGGTCGCCGTGAGCCTCGTGGATTTTCGCACCGGCTATCGCGTCGACCTCAGCGCCCTCCGCGATGTGATCGGAGACCGACTGCTCATCGTCGACGCGATCCAGGGGCTCGGGATAGTAGACGCCGATTACGGTGCGGCGGATGTCGTCTGTGCCAACGGATACAAGTGGCTGCGCGCCGGACGCGGCACCGGCGTCGCCACCTACAGCCCGCGTGCGGTCGATCGGCTGGCTCCCGTGCTCTCGGGCTATGCGGGGGTAGCCGATGGTCTCCCCGTGGATGAGGTGCCCGAGCCGTCGCGTGACGCGCGCGCCTTCATCGTTTCGAAGGCCGATTCGCTTGCGGCTGCGCGCCTCGGAAGTGCGCTCCATGAGATTCACGAGGTTGGTGTGGCGACGATCGGCGCAGCAGTCGAGACGCGGGCGACGCGGGTGATCGAGATCGCCGACGAGAACGCCATTCCCGTCATCACTCCTCGAGAGCCCCAGCTTCGCGCGGGAATCGTGACCCTGGCTCCCGAACCGCAGGATGCCGCACCGCTGGCGGCTGCGCTCGCCAACGCAGGAGTCACGATTACTCCTCGCGGCGGCACGATCCGCGTCTCCACCCACGCCGGGACCGACGACGAATCCCTCTCGCTGTTCGCCTCCGCACTTTCGGCCTACTCTGCTTCGCGAGCCTGGTAGAACCCGCGAGGAATTTACCTCGACGTAACGGGACCGACAGCGTGTCGATGCCTACGCCACCCGCTCCCCGTCGTACGTTCAACTCGTCGGGCAAGGCGCCCGACCGGGTCGGCCGTCAGGACCGCGACTCGTGACCCCTGGTCGACTCGCTGGGTACCGGGAATTACCACCCGGGGCGGGAGTGGGTTGTGACCACACGGGCAGCACAGGCACAGGACCGGGTTCACCAGGATCACCGGATCGAGGATGCCGAGCAGGATCAGACGCTGCGCACCTACGTGCTCGACACATCGGTGCTGCTGAGCGATCCGCGCGCGTTCTTCCGATTCGCAGAGCACAACGTCGTGGTCCCGGTCGTGGTCATCACCGAGCTCGAGGGGAAGCGGCACGACCCCGAGATCGGCTACTTCGCGCGGCAGGCGCTACGTCATCTCGATGAGTTGCGGGTCGAGCACGGGCGACTTGACTTCCCGGTTCCTGTCGGCGCCGGTGGGACCCTGCGCGTCGAATTGAACAACACCAATCCCGATGCACTGCCCTCGGGTATGCGACTCGGAGACAACGACAGTCGCATCCTTGCCGTGGCCATGAACCTCGCATCCGACGGCCAGGAGGTCACCGTCGTCTCGAAGGATCTCCCGATGCGGGTCAAGGCTGCGTCCCTGGGCATCTCGGCCGAAGAGTACCTCGCTGAGCAGGCAGTCGACTCCGGGTGGACTGGCATAGCCACCCTTGACATCTCCGGCGACGAACTCAGCGATCTCTACGAGAGCGAGGTCGGTACCAGCGACCAGGTGACGGGCCTTCCCGTCAACACGGGCCTGATCATCCACTCTGAGCGGGGGTCGGGCCTTGGTCGTGTCACCGGCGATGGCGGTTTCCGGCTCGTTCGCGGCGACCGCGACGTGTTCGGGCTGCACGGTCGTTCGGCTGAGCAGCGCGTCGCGATCGATCTCCTTCTGGATCCGGAGATCGGCATCGTGTCCCTCGGTGGCCGGGCCGGCACAGGCAAGTCGGCTCTTGCCCTGTGTGCTGGGCTCGAGGCTGTGCTCGAGCGGCAGCAGCAGCGGAAGATCATCGTCTTCCGTCCGCTGTTCGCGGTGGGCGGTCAGGAGCTCGGTTACCTGCCCGGTGACCAGGCAGAAAAGATGAACCCGTGGGGTCAGGCGGTGTTCGACACGCTCGGATCCGTGGTCTCCGGGAACGTCCTCGACGAGGTCGTGGAACGGGGACTTCTGGAGGTCCTGCCTCTGACGCACATCCGAGGTCGCTCCCTGCACGACGCTTTCGTGATCGTCGATGAGGCCCAGTCACTCGAACGCAACGTGCTGCTGACGGTGCTCAGCCGCATCGGCCAGAACTCGCGAGTGGTGCTCACCCACGACGTCGGCCAGCGAGACAACCTCCGGGTGGGGCGCCACGACGGTGTCGCCTCCGTCATCGAGACCCTCAAGGGCCAGGCGCTGTTCGGTCACGTCACCCTGGTGCGCTCGGAACGTTCGGCGATTGCGGCTCTGGTCACCGACCTTCTGGAGTCGGGAGAGCTGTCCTGACGGGATCGCTCCGAGCGCACGCCGGGCGCGCGCGAAGGAAACCATGAGAAGAGTCTCATCGAGCGGTCGGTCATCGGGGCCCTGGCTTCTGTCACCATGGGTGCAACGGGTTCCGCGAGCCCCCCAGATCGCGAGGCCCTCCGGTCGGTGACCCCCCAATAACCGGCCTGCCCCCGGCGACACCCCAGACGCCGGGGGCATTCTCATTACTCCCAGCGGTAGCCGGCGCCGCGGACAGTCGCGATGTGGTGGGCGCCGAGCTTGCCCCGCAGATAGCGCACGTACACGTCGACGACGTTCGACCCCGGATCGAAGTCCATCTCCCAGACGCGGCTGAGAAGCTGCTCGCGAGACAAGACCGTACCCGGGTTGCGGAGGAACTGCTCAGCGAGGGCGAACTCGCGAGCGGATAGCTCCACCTCTCGTCCTGCAACCAGTGCCCGCCGTGACAACAGGTCGAGCGAGACCTCGCCATGCACGATCGTCGTCCCCGCGTCGGTGGGTACCTCCCGCAGCCGCGAGCGCACGCGCGCGAGCAGTTCCTCGAAGGTGAATGGCTTGCGGATGTAGTCGTTCGCCCCGGACTCCAGGCCTTCGACAGTATCCCGGGTGCTGGTGCGGGCAGTGAGCATGATGATCGGCACCGTGCGACCCTCGCGACGAATCTGCCGAAGCACCTCGAGCCCGTCCACCGTGGGCAGACCGATATCGAGGAGGCCGAGGTCGATCCCCCCGCCCCGAAGAAAGTCGAGCGCAGGGGGACCGTCGTCGACGACAACGACGTCGTAGCCTGCTGCGCGCAGCCCCCGCTCCACGAACGCTGAGATCTGCGGCTCGTCTTCTGCGATGAGGATCCTCGTCACCGCTTTCCCCCCTGATGGATCACGTCATCGGCGCGCACCGGCGCCGGATAGGACGCGCCGCTGGTGTGCGGCACGTGGATCGTGAACGTTGCCCCACCCCCGGGGGTATCGGTCACCTCGCAATGGCCACCGTGGCCTTTCGCGATGGCATCGACGATTGCCAATCCCAACCCTGAGCCTCCCACACTTCGGCGTCGTCCCGCTCGGTCAAATCGACGGAAGATGCGATGGCGCATTGCCGGCGGCACGCCGGGACCGTGGTCGCGCACCCAGAAACGGACTTCTCCTGCGTCAGCCGTGCTGCCAATGTCGATCGGACTCGCGTCGGGTGAGTACTTCGAGGCATTGTCAGCCAGCTGCAACCACGCCTGAAGGAGGCGGTCACCGTCGCCGAGCATCAGCCCTGAAGCTCTATCGGTGACGCGCCAGTCGTGTCCGGGAATGACGGCGACCATGTCCGCCATGCGTGTGCTGAGGGCGGCAAGATCGATCTCATCAGACGCGTAGGTGTCGGTCTCCGCCGCTGCCAAGAGATCGATGTCTTCGACCAGTCGGTTGAGGCGATCGAGCTCCGCCATGCCGATCGCCCGAGTGGCTTCGACGTCGGCGGGATCCGACGCATTCATGATCTCGAGGTGTCCGCGCACGATGGTGATCGGGGTCTTCAGCTCGTGACGCACGTCATCCAGCAGCTGTCGCTGCGAGTCAACCGAACCCTCGAGGCGGTCGAGCATCGAATTGACAGTCTGTGACAGGTCAGCGATGCTATCGCCTCCCTCGGATGGCAGACGGCGGCTGAGATCGGCCAGCGTCATGCTGTCGGCGACCTCACGCACCTCCGCGATCGACCGCAGTGCCGCCCCGGCGACGAACCAGCCGACGAGGGCGACGAGAGCAATGGTGACGACGGATGCGACGCCGAAGACGATCATGGGAATCAGCAGGCCATCCAGCGGCGTTCCGGCACGCCACAGCGCCGCAGCCTGCACCGTGAACGTCACGCCCCCGACGAGGGCGAGGGCGACTGCGCACGCCAGCGCCACTCCCGTGACGATGCGAGTGCGCGCGGATCGCGGCCGCTGGGACCGTGTCATGGGGTGATTATGGCCCGGAGCGTCGGCTCCGCGCATCCACGCCAGCTCAGCCCGGGTGGGTCATCGACAGCAGGTCGAGCTTCTCGTCGAGCTGCTCGAGGGTCAGCTCGCCGCGCTCGATGTAGCCCAGGGCAACGACGGCTTCCCGAATCGTGATCCCTTCGGCCACCGCGTGCTTGGCGATCTTGGCCGCCGCCTCGTAGCCGATCAGCTTGTTCAACGGCGTCACGATGGACGGCGACATGCCGGCAAAGGCAGAGGCGCGGTCGACGTTGGCTTCCAAACCCGCGATCGTCTTGTCTGCCAGGACCCGGACCGTGTTCGAGAGCAGCCGGATCGATTCGAGCAGTGCCGTCCCCATGACAGGGATCGCGACGTTCAGTTCGAACGCGCCCGAGGCTCCCGCCCAGGCGATCGTCGCGTCGTTGCCGATGATGCGCGCGCACACCATCAAGGTCGCCTCGGGAACGACAGGGTTCACCTTGCCGGGCATGATCGACGAGCCCGGCTGCAGGTCGGGGATCCGCAATTCGGCGAGACCCGTGTTCGGGCCTGACCCCATCCAGCGCAGGTCGTTGTTGATCTTCGTGAGCGACACCGCGATCGTCCGCAGAGCACCCGATGCCTCCACAAGCGCGTCGCGGTTAGCTTGGGCCTCGAAGTGATCCTTGGCCTCGGTGATCGGCAGCTCGGTCTCAGCGACCAGGATCTCCAGGACCTTCTGCGGAAATCCGAGAGGAGTGTTGATTCCGGTACCGACGGCGGTGCCGCCCAGCGGCACCTCGGCCACGTGCGGGATGACAGCCCGAACACGCTCGATGCCGAGGCGGATCTGGCGCGCGTAGCCACCGAACTCCTGGCCCAGGGTGACGGGAGTGGCATCCATGAGGTGAGTCCTGCCGGACTTCACGACGCTCTTCCAGAGCTCTGCCTTCTCTTCGAGGGCTACTGCCAGGTGGTCAAGCGCGGGAATGAGGTCATCGATCAGCTCCTGGGTCACTGCGACGTGCACCGAGGTGGGGAAGACGTCGTTCGATGACTGCGAAGCGTTGACGTGGTCGTTCGGGTGCACGGTGTGGCCGAGGCTGTGCGTCGCGAGGGTAGCCAGCACCTCGTTCATATTCATGTTCGACGACGTTCCGCTGCCGGTCTGGTACACGTCGATCGGGAACTGGTCGGCGTGAGCACCACCGATGATCTCGTCGGCCGCCGCAGCGATCGCTTCCGCGATCTGAGCGTCCAGGGTGCCGAGGTCTCGGTTGGCCAGCGCTGCGGCCTTCTTGATGCGCGCCAGCGCCACGATCTGCGCGGGATCGAGCGCATCGCCCGAGATGGGGAAGTTCTCGACGGCCCGCTGGGTCTGCGCGGCATACAGTGCGTTCTTGGGAACGCGCACCTCGCCCATCGTGTCGTGTTCGATGCGGTACTCGATGTCAGTCACGTCCTCGTTCCTTCGCTTCAGGTGGGTTCGGGCGTCTGCCCGCAGTGATCAGGGGTTCTCGGCGGCGCCCACGATGACATCGGGGATCGCCGTGCCTTCAGACAGCCGGTAGTTCGCTCCGACGATCGCGAGGGTACCGGCGGCGACGGCATCGCTGATGAGCTCGGAGGAGTGGAGGAGCTCAGCGACGGTGTCACGCAGGTGCTCGCGGCCTACTTCTTCGGCATCCACGGGCTTGCCGTCGGACGCGCGAATCACGCGCCGGACCGCCGGAACGATGGGGGCGATCTGGCGCCAGATGTGTGGCGGAAGAGAGGGGGCATCCACGGTGGTGGATTCGATCGCGGCGGCAACGGCACCGCATTCGTCGTGGCCGAGCACGACGATGAGGGGGACCTCGAGGACCGCGACGGCGTACTCGAGGCTGCCCACGACAGAGTCGGAAATGACCTGACCGGCGTTTCGGACGACGAACAGATCACCGAGGCCCTGGTCGAAGATGATCTCCGCGGCGAGGCGCGAGTCTGCGCACCCGAACAGTGCGGCACGCGGGCGCTGGCCCCCGGCCAGTTCGTGACGACGCTCGACATCCTGCCGTGGGTGCGACGGGTCGCCCGAGACGAACCGGGCATTGCCCTCACGCATGTCGCCCCACACCTCGGCGGGAGTCGCGGTGTGCGTCATGAGCTTTCCTCCTGGGCGGTGACGATCTGATCGGTCAGACCCGCCGCGACCACGCGGAGGGTCTCGGTATTCGTTGCGCCGTAGACCAGGATCGTGTCGTCGCCGGCGGTCGTACTCAGAGCAGCCGAGATGTTGCCGGCGCGGGCAGGGTCGGGAATGTCGTACTCGGTCCATTCGACACCGTCGATGACGATGGTTCCCGCCGCATCTGCCCCGGAGAGCTCGCGAGTCGGCCATGTCGCGTCTGCGCTGAAGCCCTGGGAGACCCGCACGAATCCGGCGTCTTCGGCAGGGACGTACAGCACCGTCCACGTGCGCGGGTCGTCTCCTGCGACGGCGGCGGAGGTGACCAGCCAGTTCTCGGGAACGACAGGGACGATCGCAACCCCACCCCCGAGGGTGCCCGAGACATCCTCGGCTACCGCAGCGACGTCGATCGGCTTGGGCGCTGGTGGCTCGCCGCGCGGCACGGCGAAGATGACGATTGCGACGATGCCGAGGGTGATCACGAGGGCCGCAACAAGATTGCGAAACGTCTGACTCGAGCGATAGACGCGGGATGACTCGGCCTTGCGCGCCGCCGTCTCCTCGGGAGTTTCAGGACGGCCGAGCTCGGCGACGATTCGCTCACGCTGCGCCATCACGACTGGTCCCCGCCCGTCGGTGGCGTCGAGGCTGCACGCGCTGCATCCAGGCGTTCTTTCGCGCCGACGAGCCACTGCTCGCACCGCGCCGCGAGAGCTTCGCCGCGCTCCCAGAGTCGAAGCGACTCCTCGAGAGTTGGTGCGCCCTGCTCCAGTTCTGCGACGACCCGAACCAACTCGTCGCGAGCCTGCTCGAACGAGAGGCCGTCGACGTCCCCCGGTGCAGGCGGGTTCGCGGCGGTCATGGCTTCCATCCTAGAGCGGCCTGTCGGGGGTTCTGGTCTCGTCAACCTCGCCTCCCGAACGCGCAGCGAACGAGCCGCGTCCGACGGTCACCGTGACCTCTGTCCCAGACGGCGCCTGCTCGGCATCCCGCACGATCACGCCACCAGCGACGTGCGCGATCGCATACCCGCGGGCAAGCGTCGACGCGGGGGAGAGGGCGCGTACAGCTGCGCGCAACTGCGCGGTATGTGCGGTTTGCACGGCCACGGCGCGCTCGGCGTGGTCGCGCCCGCGCGCGACCAGAAGCTCGATGTGCTGCGCTCGCTGGGCCAGCACGTTCTCGGGATTGCGCAGCACGGGGCGTGAGCGAAGCTGTTCGAGTTGGGTGATGTCATGGGCCAGTCGCTGTGTCACCCGGGTGCGGGCGCGGCTGAGCAACTGAGACACGAGCGCCCTTTGCTCGGCGACGTCCGGGACCACGCGCTTTGCGGCATCCGTCGGCGTGGATGCTCGAAGATCCGCCACATCGTCGAGGATCGGATGGTCGTTCTCGTGTCCGATGGCGCTGACCACGGGGGTGGATGCCGCCGCCACCGCCCTCACGAGCCGCTCGTCACTGAATCCCAGGAGGGTCTGCGGGTCGCCACCGCCCCGAGCGATGATGATCACGTCGACCTCGGGGTCGGCATCCAGGGCTTTCAACGCCGCGATCGTCTCGGGTACGCAACGATCCCCCTGCACAGCCGCGTACTGCGTGCGGAACCGCACACGCGGCCAGCGCAGTTCCGCGTTGCGATGCACATCCTTCTCGGCATCCGAGTTCTCGCCCGTGATCAGGCCAATGAGGTGCGGGAGGAACGGGAGCTGCTTCTTGCGAGCGGGGTCGAATAACCCTTCGCCGCGGAGCTGGACCCGGAGCCGCTCGAGCCGCTCCAACTGGTCGCCCAGCCCCACATGCCGCATCGCCGAAACGGCGAAGCTGAAATCACCCGTTCGGGTGAAGTAGTCGGCCTTGACGCACGCGACGACCCGATCGCCGACGGCGAGGTCGGCGGGGAGCCGCTGGCGCGTACTCGACCAGATTCGGATCGAGATCGTCGCGTCAGTCGTGAGGTCTTTGATGCGTCCGAAGACGTTGCCACCGCGAAGGTTCCACGATGTGATCTCGCCCTCGACCCACACCGACCCCCACGTCTCGACAAACCCGCGAATGGTGTCGCCCAGGCGAGCCACCGAGGTCGGGGACTGGGCGCTCGTGTCCCGCGGATGCACGGAATCCGGCGGCGGAGCCTGTCCGGGAACGTGCTCGGGCTGAAACGTCGTCATGGTCCCTTTCAGTTTGCCCGGCCCGCGCTCAGGCCGCCCCCGTAGAATCGGACCGATGAGCACTCCCGCGGTACACATGCCCATGCCCCGCGTTCCGCGGCGCCGTGAGCGCCTCCAGGATATCCCGGTCGATCGACCCAAGCGGGTGCTGCTGGCTGCGCCCCGGGGATACTGCGCGGGCGTTGATCGAGCCGTGATCGCCGTCGAGAAGGCACTCGAGCGATTCGGCGCGCCCGTCTACGTGCGCAAGCAGATCGTTCACAACATCCATGTCGTGACCGAACTCGAGCAGAAGGGCGCCATTTTCGTTGACGAGGTCGACGAAGTGCCCGAGGGCGCGCACGTCGTCTTCAGCGCGCACGGGGTGTCGCCCGCTGTCGTGCAGTCGGCAGCCGATCGCCAGTTGCAGGCAATCGACGCGACCTGCCCGCTGGTCACGAAGGTGCACCGCGAAGCCGTGCGCTTCGCCCGCGACGAGTTTGAGATCCTTCTGATCGGTCACCTCGGTCATGAAGAGGTTGAGGGCACAGCTGGTGAGGCGCCGGAGCACATCACGATCGTCAACTCGCCCGAGGAGGCCGACACCGTCGAGGTGCGGGACCCCTCCCGCGTGGTGTGGCTGTCGCAGACGACCCTCTCGGTGGACGAGACGATGGAGACTGTCCGTCGCCTGCGTGAGCGGTTCCCCGAGCTGCAGGATCCGCCCTCAGACGACATCTGCTACGCGACCCAGAACCGCCAGGTCGCCATCAAGAAGGTTGCACAGGGTGCTGACCTCGTGATCGTGGTCGGTTCGGCGAACTCGTCCAACAGCGTGCGACTGGTCGAGGTCGCTCTCGAGTACGGCGCGAAGGCCGCGTATCGCGTCGACTACGCGGACGAGATTCGGCAGGAATGGCTCGAGGGGGTTGCCAGCGTCGGTGTCACCAGCGGTGCGTCTGTCCCCGAGGTGCTGGTTCAGCAGGTGCTCGAGGATCTTGCGGCGGCAGGCTTTCGCGACGTCGAAGAGGTGCGCACGGCCGAAGAGGACTTGATGTTCTCCCTCCCCAAGGAGTTGCGGCAGAGCACCGGCGAGCACCGGGGCGGGCGCGTGCGCGCATGAGCGACGACAAGGACGACCGACCCGAGCCGCAATACGGCGTCTATGCGACACCCGAGGAGCAGCGAGCACGCATCCAGAAGCCCGACGCCACCTGGTCGATCGAGACCGGCGAGTCGGTGACGGATGCGCCCGCGTCGGCATCCGCGAACAAAGCAGGAGCGGTGCCGCGCGCGTCGGTCGACCCCGGACGCTCGCGGGCCATCGACCGCATCGTCACCTTCGCCCTGCTCGCCTACGCGTTGGTGAACGTTGCTGTAGCGGCGCTCGCCCTCTTGGACTTTCCGCAGTACGCCGCAACGGTCTTCGAAGTCATGGGGATCCCCGGCGAGTTCACCAACCTCGACGGTGGACAGACGTGGGGAACCGCCGCTGCCGTCGCGCTGATCATCGGCTACCTCATCACCGCATGGTTCTCAGTGCGGCGGACCATGGCCGGCAAGATCGCGTGGTGGGTTCCGCTTGTCGGCGCCGTCGTCACTCATCTGGTCGTCGGCGCGCTCGCGATCGTTCCGCTGATGTCAGACCCCGCTTTCACCGCGTACCTGACCTCGATCTCCTGAGGCCAGATACGCGGTTCGGCAGACTGATAGCCTACGCGGCGGAGCTCAGACGCCGAGCGACTTGCCCGCGGAACCGAGTTGCTGCGTGGCCTCGACGACGCGTGCCGCCATCGCGGACTCCGCCACCTTGCCCCATGCACGGGGGTCGTACGCCTTCTTGTTGCCGACTTCGCCGTCGACCTTCAGGACGCCGTCGTAGTTGCTGAACATGAAGCCGGCGACGGAGCGCGTGAACGCGTATTGCGTGTCGGTGTCGATGTTCATCTTGATCACACCGTTCGCGACAGCCAGCGCGATCTCTTCCTCGGTCGAACCGCTGCCACCGTGGAAGACGAGGTCCAGGGGCTTTGCCGCCGTGCCGAACTTTGCAGCGATGCCTTCCTGGATCTCGCCGAGCAGTTCCGGCTTGAGCTTGACGTTGCCGGGCTTGTAGACCCCGTGCACATTGCCGAAGGTAAGCGCGGCGATCCAGCGGCCCTGGTCGCCGAGGCCCAGTGCCTCAACCACTTGGGTGACGTCGCCGGTCGTGGTGTAGAGCGCGTCGTTCGTGCCCTCGTGCTTGACGCCATCCTCTTCGCCGCCGACGACGCCGATCTCGACCTCGAGGATCGCATTGATGTTCTTCAGTCGGGGCAGAAGCTCCTTGGCGATCTCGATGTTCTCGCCCAGCGGGACTGCCGATCCATCCCACATGTGCGACTGGAAGATCGGCTCGCCACCGGCCTTCACCTGCTCTTCGGATGCTGCAAGCAGCGGCAGCACGAAGTCTTCGAGCGCGGGCTTGGGGCAGTGGTCGGTGTGCAGGGCGACCGTGATCGGGTAATTCTTGGCGACCTCGGTGGCAAACTTCGCCATGGCGAGTGCTCCCGTGGCCCGTGCCTTGACGGTGTGCCCGGCGAAGTAGTCGGCGCCGCCGGTCGTCACCTGCAGGATGCCGTCCGAACCGGCCTCTGCCAAGCCCTGCAGCACGGCGTTGATTGACTGCGAGCTGGAGACGTTGATGGCCGGGTAGGCGAACCCGCCTGCCTTGGCGCGGTCGAGCATCTCGGCGTACTGGTCGGGGGTTGCGACGGGCATGAGTGCGCTCCTTGTCGGTGGGGAATCACCTCGGTGGGGGTTCACCGTCACTCTAGCGAAGCGTGTCAGCGCGCGCCGAGACGGTCGGCCGTGAGATTCCCCGGCGGAGGGGCGACCTGTAACCCGAACATGAAGGTTCTGCCATGTCGGCCGTTATTCACGGCCCGGCACGTAGGGTTGCGCACATGGGAACTGTCTATTACGGGGGATCGGCGACCCCGATCTACATCGATGACCTCGCGCTTGCGCATCTCAAAGTGGTGATCGCCACGAAGCTGCGTCGCGGCGAGAGTTTCACGGTGTCGTGGCAGCACCCAGACGACCAGGCACCCGGCCGCACCACCCTGTGGCTGCATCCGTCGATTCCGCTGAGATTCGTCTTCGATGAGCCGGAATCGCCGCAGCTCAGTCGTGAATGGATCGAGGACCTGGCGAACTCGGCGAACTCGTCTGGGGGGATTCTGTTGGTCTCGCAACACTTCGATGCGACGACGGCGCCGGCCGTTCGCCCCTGATTGCTGTTCCGACAAGAATCTTGATTCTTGTCGGAACGCGAGCGGGTAAGTCGGCGGGCGAGGCGGCCTGCGTGGCTAGGGTGAAATCATGGTGAGCCTGACCGCAGACATGAGCCCCTTGCATCCCGACCGGAACCTGGCTCTCGAGCTGGTCCGTGCGACCGAGGCTGCGGCGATCCGGTCAGTGCCGTTCATCGGTCGCGGCGCCAAAGAGGCCGCCGACGGGGCAGCGGTTGACGCGATGCGCGCATTCCTCACGACCGTGAGCTTCGACGGCACCATCGTCATTGGCGAGGGCGAGAAGGATGACGCCCCCATGCTCTTCAACGGCGAAAGCGTCGGAAACGGGCGAGGGCCGAAGTGCGATGTTGCGGTCGACCCGATCGATGGGACGTCGCTGACGGCGGAGGGCCGCAACAACGCGCTCTCCGTCCTTGCCGTTTCGGATCACGGCACGATGCTCGACGCCTCGTCGGTCTTCTACATGGACAAGCTCGTGACCGGACCCGCCGGTGTCGGTGTGGTCGACATCCGCCTCCCGATCGGCGAGAACATCCGTCTGCTCGCGAAGGCGCTGGGAAAGCCAGTCGACGAGATTGTCGTCTCGGTCCTGAACCGTCCCCGTCACGACAAGCTCATCGCGGAGATCCGGGAAGCTGGGGCCGGCACGCGCCTCATGAGTGACGGCGATGTCGCGGGCGGGATCAATGCGGCCCGCCACAACGCGCGTACCGACATGTGCGTGGGTATCGGAGGCAGCCCCGAGGGAATCGTCACGGCGTGCGCGATCAAGGCGCTAGGCGGCCACATCCAGGGGCGGCTCTGGCCTCGCAATGACGACGAGGCGCAGCGAGCGATCGATGCGGGCCTCAAGGTCGACGGACACATCTACGAAGCCGACGACATGGTTCGGGGTAACAACACGATCTTCGTCGCCACGGGCGTGACAAACGGCGAGCTTGTCGCCGGGGTTCGGCGTGAGGGTGGGTACGTCTACACCGAGAGCGTCGTGCTCCGCGGAGCATCGGGGACGCTGCGTCGGATCTCGTCCGAGCACCTCGTATCGAAGTGGCTCTGAGGCCCGGAAGCACCACGTTGCGTTGACGGACGGCATTGCTTCCCGGGCGCGGTGAGGCAGCCTCGGCGTGGACCTCTGGCAGAATCGGAGGAGTCCGAACGGAAGCGAGGAGTGACGCCATGTCGACACCACCGAGCGAAGACCGGAATCCCCGAACGGGACCGCACACCGGTGCTCAGGCAGTGATCGCCGATGCCAGCGATCCCGCACGACGACCGGACGTGCTGTTCCGTGTTCGTCGTCCCGTGGGACACCAACCCTCGGTGTGGTGGTCGATCGGGGCGTTCATCTTGGTGTCGGGCACGGTTGTCGCGCTGCTGAGCCTCATTCCGGGCGGCGCGTAGGCGACTGAATACGACCCCGGACGTCACCGAGATCGGCCGTGATGCGACCGGCCGGATCGACCTCGGCCGTCGCCGAAGCTCCGCCTGCGTCGTGCCCCGGCTCCGGTTCCAGGAGCTCGAACGCTGTCAGGTGACGGGGTGTTGACTCGATTGATGCTGGGCCCGTGACGGCATCCAGTTTCGTGTCGTCGATTCCGGGAAACTTCCTCGCCGTCACGAGCACGCGTGACTCGAGGGTTCCGGCGAAGCGGTTGAAGGACTCGACAGTCCGTTCGATCGACCGGCGCAGGTCGTTGGCGTGCGATGCGAGGCCGCCGAGCCGCGTGAAGAGTTCATTGCCGAGATCGAACAGGCGCCGGGCATCCGCGGTGACATCCTGCTGGGTCCAGGTGTAGGCGACGGTCTTCAACACTGCCCACAGGTTGACCGGTGACGCCAGCGCGACGCGTCGCCCGAAGGCGTAATCGAGCAACGTGGGGTCGGCATCCAGTGCCGTCGACAGCAGCGACTCGCTCGGCACGAAGCAGATCACAAACTCGGGGCTCGACGATAAACCTGCCCAGTACGTCTTCTTCGCCAGGGCGTCGACGTGCGCGCGCATGGCCTTCACGTGCTTATCCATCAGCGCACGGCGGGATGCGGCTTCGGCGCCGACCGCGGTCTCGGGTACTGCCGCCGCCTCCAGATACGCGTCAAGGGGCACCTTGGCGTCAACGGCAATGGCCTTATCTCCCGGCAGGCGAATGATCATGTCGGGGCGGCCGGCACCGGCATCCGTCTCGATCGTCGATTGGATGTCGAAATCGACATGCCGCGTGAGCCCGGCGGCCTCGACGACCCGGCGCAGCTGCGTCTCGCCCCACACGCCGCGCGTGCTGCCGGAGCGGAGGGCGCTGGCGAGGCTCTCGGTTGTGGCACGCAGGGCCTCGTCGGACTGCTGAGCTCGCCGCAGCTGCTCGGCGATCGTGCCGTACTGGTTCTGTCGTTCGCGTTCGAGCTCGGCGACCGTCATCTGCATTGACTGCAGCGTCTCGCGCACCGGTTCGAGGGCGCGGAGCACTGATTGTTCCCGTCGCTCGCGTTCCTCGCGGGCTGCCTGGTCGGAGCGGGTCTGGGCGACAAGGTCGCGATACCACTCCTTCTGCTGGGCGAGCTGCGCGAGCGTCGCCTCGTGTGCGGCGGTGGTCGCGGCAAGCTGCTCGCGCACGGTGGCCAGCTGAGCCATCGATCGCGCCCGAGCGCCCGCCGCGCCGAACGCCCAGCCCGCGATGAGTCCTGCGGCGAGGCTCCCGAGGATGATTCCCGACACCAATAATGCGTCCATGCCGTCAGGATGCCGCGGGCCACCGACATCGCGAGATCACCGCGCCGCGACCGGCGCGAGAGTGGCCTGTCAGGCGAAGATCGTCTCGGCTACTGCGGCGAATCCCTCGAGGCGTCCGAGCCGGACCCCGAGTGTTTCGGCGAGCGATGTGATGTCGGATGCGCCCGCGCGGCGGGCTGCGTCGATGGCGATGTGCGCGCAGGCCACGGCATCCGCGACAGCCTCGTGGTGCACGAAGCCCGCGTATCCCGCAGCCGCGGCCGCGGCGGGGAGGCGGTGCGACGGGATGTCGTACGTGCGGCGCGAGATCTGCACCGTGCACGCGTAGGTCAGATCGGGGCATGCGGTTCCGGTTGCCTCGCAGGCGCGGCGGATGACGCTCATGTCGAATCCGGCGTTGTGGGCGATCGCCACGTCATCGCCGATGAACGCGCACAGGTCGGGAAGCTGCTCCGCCCAGGTCTGTGCATTGACGACATCCTGTTCGCGGATGCCGTGGATGCGGGTGTTGATCTCGAAGAAGCGGTCGTGGGGGAATGGCGGGCGGATGAGCCACCCCGCCTTCTCGACGATCTGCCCATCACGCACGCGAGCGAGGCCGACGGCGCACGCTGAGGCATTGCTGGAATTCGCCGTTTCGAAGTCGATTGCGGTGAAATCCAGTGACACGGCTTCAGCATCGCCTGCCCATCCGACATCGCCCCCGAGGCGCGCCGGGGCGAGACGGCGCCGCCCCCGTAGACTGGACCCCCGTGGCTCTTACCATCGGAATCGTCGGACTCCCGAATGTCGGCAAGTCGACCCTCTTCAACGCCCTCACCAAGAACCAGGTGCTCGCGGCTAACTACCCGTTCGCGACGATCGAGCCGAACGTCGGGGTCGTCAACCTCCCTGACCCGCGCTTGAACACCCTCGCCGGAATCTTCGGCTCCGAGCGGATTCTTCCGGCCAGCGTCTCGTTCGTCGACATCGCCGGCATCGTCCGCGGCGCCTCCGAAGGGGAGGGCCTGGGCAACCAGTTCCTCGCCAACATCCGCGAGGCAGACGCCATCGCCCAGGTCGTTCGCGGTTTCGCTGACTCGGATGTCGTGCACGTCGACGGCGCCGTCGACCCCAAGAGCGACATGGAGACCATCAACGCCGAGCTGCAGCTCGCTGACCTGCAGACGCTGGAGAAGGCGATCACGCGGTACGAGAAAGAGGTCAAGGGCAAGAAGCTCGACCCGGTCGTGCTCGAGACAGCGCTCGCCGCGAAAGACGCGCTCGAGCGCGGGACGCTGCTGTCAGCATCCGGAATCGATCTGGCCCCGATTCGCGAGCTCGGTCTGTTGACTGCCAAGCCGTTCATCTTCGTGTTCAACGTGGACGAGTCTGTGTTGACGGATGCCGACGCCAAGGCGAACCTCGCGGCGCTCGTCGCTCCCGCGCAGGCAGTGTTCCTCGACGCGAAGATCGAGTCCGAGCTCATCGACCTCGACCCCGAGGATGCTGCGGAACTTCTCGCCTCGACCGGCCAGGACGAGTCGGGCCTCGACCAGCTCGCCCGGATCGGATTCGACACTCTCGGCCTGCAGACCTACCTCACCGCCGGCCCGAAGGAGGCCCGTGCGTGGACGATCGGTAAGGGATGGAAGGCGCCCCAGGCCGCCGGCGTCATCCACACCGATTTCGAGAAGGGCTTCATCAAGGCCGAGGTCATCTCGTTCGACGATCTCGTCGACGCGGGTTCGGTGCTCGAAGCCCGCGCTCGCGGCAAGGCGCGGCTCGAAGGCAAGGACTACGTCATGCAGGACGGCGACGTCGTGGAGTTCCGCTTCAACAACTAGCACGCAGCAGGTGAGCGGCTGGTTCCACCATCGTCGCGTGTACGCGCCTAAGGTTGCATGAGTTCGCTCGGCTCATCGCGGTACGAATATGCATATGGAGGAGTCCCGCCAGGTTGCGGATGACGCGATCGAGATCCTGGCCAGGTTCGCAACCAGAGTTGGCCGGAGCTGGCGGGATCCGTACGGCCTATTGGACATTGTGTACAACGCTCTCTATGAGATTGAGGGCGAGCTTGACGAGATCGGCGAACGGGGCGAAGTACTCGAGGCGTTTCCAGAGATCTAACCCCGGGGCACGTCGTGGAGTTCGGGTTCAACAACTGAGTCGGCGTCTGTAGCGCGAGTGCTACGCTCGGTTCGTGAGCGCGAGCGAGAACCAGATCGAGACACTCTCCCAGCGCGAGCTGAGAAACGAGTCGGGTCGCGTTCTTCGTGAGGTGGCGGAGGGGCAGTCCTTCGTGCTGACAAACCGTGGAGTTGCGGTTGGACGCATCGTCCCACTTGACGCACCTGCGCCGACGCTGTTGATCGTGCGGCCTGCCAGGAGGACTGCCGGCTGGGCTGCGCTGGCGCCCGAGCCGACCGCAAGTGACGCTCCGATGGCTCGGATTCTTGATGAACTGCGCGAGGATCGCGCTTGACTGACGTATCCCTCGTCTACGCAGACACGTCAGCGTTGGGGGCGCTCCTGGTTGCTCAGCCTGAAACGCCAGCGCTCGTGCGGTGGCTTGATGAAACTCCGATGCAGCTGGTCTCGAGCGACCTGCTCGAGACGGAGCTTCGCCGCATCGCCCTCAGAGAAGGACGCGACCAGGCCAAGGTGAGCCAGATCCTCGACGGGGTCTCGCTCGCGGCGCTCGATCGTGCGATCTACCGATCTGCCGGGCTGTTGCCGATGCCGTACCTGCGCACACTTGATGCTCTGCATCTGGAGGCGGCGATACGTCTGGATGTGGATGCCGTGCTCACCTACGACCGCAGGCTAGGCGAGGCTGCGCGCACCGCGGGCCTGGCTGTGATCGCTCCCGGAGCGGTTGCCAACTCCTGACCAGATGCGAGAGGACGAAACGCAATGGCTGAGATCGAGACGTTCGAACCCGAGGGGCGAGCGATCCCGTACGCCGACGACCGCCGCAACGGCCCGTCTCTCGTACTGTTGCCGGGGCAGGGACTCAACATCGGGTACCTCGGGCCACTTGCCGAAGCGCTCGCCGAGGAAGACTTCCACGTCGTACGCATCGGCAGCCGTCGTCCGCAGTCGGGGATCGGGCCGACGATGCACGATCTCGCTCGCGACGTCATCGACGTGATGGATCACCTCGGCCTCGCTTTCTCCTGGGTCGGCGGACACGGCTTCGGCGGCACCGTCGCACGTGTCGCCGCGCTCGAGCACCCTGGGCGATTCGGTGGGCTCCTGCTTCTCGGTGTTGAAGGGACCGAGGGTGCCGCGGCATCCGCTGAGTCCGAGGTGCCCGAGAACGCCCGCAAGGCCGACCTCGTCGCCATGCAGAGCGCCGCGCGCACCGCCACGCCAGTGATCGCCGCGCTCGAGATTCCGCCGAGTATCCCCATCCTGATCATCCAGGGAGCCGACGATGAGGTGGCGCCGCCGGCGAACGGGCAGGCGCTGGCGGCGAGCGCTCCCGAGCGGATCAGCCTCGTCACGATCGAGGGTGCGCGCGACCTGTTCCCGTTGACCCACGTCGGGGAGACGGCCTGGCCCATCGAGGACTACCTCGACTGGGACTGACCTGGCACGCTCTCGCTTGCCTCGAAGTTGGGAAGGGTCAGCCAGGCGTGATCTGCGGCGAAGCGCGCAGCCTGCCCGCCGACACCGAGTGCGCCGAGCAGAACGAGCGAGACGTCGGCGTCCGTGAAGTGATAGGCGTGTGCCATACCCCAGCAGTCGGTCCAGTGGTCGCCCCGGCCACACGTGAAGACCCATCCGAGCGAGTCATGCGAGACGAATCCGACGGGGCGCTCGCCCTCGCGGATGTGGCAGCAGGTGAGGACGAGGTCGTCAAACGCCGCTGGAGTCGCTGCAGCGGAAGAGTTGTGCGTAGTCATGAACGTGCTCCTGTTCCATCGGGAGAGGGGCACGCTCTCGGTATGCCTTGCAGGCTAGGTCGGGCCTCCGACATCCGGACCTGCGCGCCGCGGGGCGTGATGGACTAGGGGCATGAGCCCGAAGCCACGCCCCGTCGTCCTCATCACCGGCGCTTCCTCAGGGATCGGTCACGCAACAGCACTCGCGCTCGCCGCGCGTGGCTGGATCGTTTACGGCGCAGCGCGGCGGGTCGACCGAATGCAGGAGCTCGAGGCATCCGGATGCCACGTGATCGAGATGGATGTGACGGATGACGCATCCCTGCGCGCTGGCGTCGACCGTATCATCCAAGACCAGCGCCGTCTGGATGTGCTCGTCAACAACGCCGGATACGGGTCTTACGGCGCACTCGAGGATGTTCCCATCGACGAGGCCCGTCGTCAGTTCGAGGTCAACGTCTTCGGGTTGGCGCGGCTCACCCAGCTCGTGATCCCGACGATGCGCGCTCTCCGGCGCGGCCGCATCATCAACGTCTCGTCCATCGGCGGGCGCATCTACGAGCCCATCGGCTCCTGGTATCACGCCACGAAGTTCGCGGTCGAAGGCCTCTCAGACTCGCTGCGGATCGAGCTTGCCCCGCACGGGATCGACGTCGTCATCATCCAGCCTGGGCCGATCCGAACCGAATGGAATACGATCTCGCGCCGCAGCGCGCAGGAGTACTCGGGCGCCGGCCCGTATGCCGAGCAGGCCCGAGCCCTCGTCCGCAACTACGAGCGCGTCGACGGCTCGGCGGCTTCCGGGACCCCGGAGGATGTCGCGGCCACGATCGTGCACGCGGCGACAGTGTGGCGGCCGAAGACCCGATATGCGACTCCGGCGTCGGCCAAGGTCGTTGTGGCCGCACGTCGCCTGCTCCCGGACCGGGTCATGGACCTCATCCTCAGACGCCTGGCCATGTGAACAGCCGCCACGATTTCCAAGCGATGCAATGCTCGGCGGGAATTCTGACCATCCGAGCCGGGATGTCAAGAGGGTCGTGGTCAACGACGCGCGGGCTTAGGTTGCCCACATGAAGCATGTGCACTACGCCGGTAGGTCTCTGTTCATGCACGATGACACCGCCAATGCCCTCATCGACTACGCCCGGATCCTGAGCGAGCACCGGACGGCCGATGCAGTGACAGTGCCGGCAACGAACGCAGAGGGACATCGCGTCACGGTGACAATGCTCCTGAATGAGGCAGCCGCGCTCATTGTCGAGTCGGTGCCCGGAGAGGCCACCATGGAGCCCGACCCTGCGTCGATCGAAGAGATCCACCGCCGCAGGATGCGCCTCGACGGCGGTCGAGGCGGCCCGCCGGATGACCCGTGGCCGCTGGAGCTCTGACCTTGCCACGCCCGCCATTGCCGCTGACGCATTAGCCTGAGTGCATGAAGGCTCTGAGAACCGCTGGAATCTGGGCAGGCGTCCTCGCGGCAGTTGTCACCGTGTTCGGTGTGCTGCTGACAGAGCTCGTGTCGCTGCTGGCTGCCGTGCTCGGAGGAATTGTCAAAGTCATCCCGAACCTCAGTGGTTCCGCAGCGCGTCGATGAGTTCCTTCTTGCGCATCGACGAATAGCCAGACAGCCCCAGCTCCTTCGCCCGCTTCTTTAGTTCATCGACAGTCCAGTCCTCGTAGCTGCCCGATTCGCCACCCTTGCGACCGACGGTCGACCGACCGCGGTTTGCCGCTGCATTCGAGATGCGCGCGGCTTTCTCCTTGGATGCTCCGTCGTCCCGGAGCTCCTCGTACAGCTCCGGGTCTTTCAGGCTCGAGTTCCGACGTCCAGGCACCGGTGTCTCCCTTCTCTGGATGCTTAAGGGGCTAGTTACAGCGCGCGACCTCCGGTGACCGGGAAGACGCCACCGGACACGTATGAGGCTTCGTCGCTCGCGAGATACACATACATCCCGGCCAGCTCCGCCGGTTGCCCGGCGCGGCCGAGGGGAGTGTCGCTTCCGAACGTCGTGAGCTTCTCCTCATCGAAGTCGGTGGCCGGGATCAGGGGCGTCCAGATCGGACCGGGCGCGACAGCATTGATACGGATGCCGCGCGGACCCAGATCCTGGGCCGTCGCGCGGACAAACGCGACCTGGGCCGCCTTTGTCATGGCATAGTCCACGAGACCGGGGGACGGATCGAAAGCCTGAATCGACGCCGTGACGATGATCGCCGACCCTGCGCCGAGGTGCGGCATCGCAGCGCGCGCGGAGAACAGCATGCCGTACAGGTTGGTGCGAAAGACCCGGTCGAACTCGGCAGTTTCCAGATCGGCGAGGCTGTCGCGGTCGCGCTGATACGCGGCGTTCAGTACAAGGATGTCGATTCCGCCGAACTCCGCGACGGTGTCGGCGACGATCCTCTCGGCGAAGGCTTCGTCACGGACATCTCCGCTGAAGGAGGCTGAGCGCACCCCCGAGTCACGGATGAGGGACACCGTCTTTTCCGCATCCTCGTGCTCCTCCGGCAACGAGGCAATCGCAACGTCCGCTCCTTCGCGCGCGAAGGCGATCGCCACCGCGCGACCGATTCCGGAGTCTCCGCCTGTGATCAAAGCACGCCTGCCCGCAAGTCGGCCGTGACCTACGTACGTTCCCTCGCCATGGTCGGGACGGGGTCCCATCTCGGTTTCGAGCCCGGGCTGCGCCTGTTCCTGCATCGGGAAGTCAGCAGTCGTGTGAGCGGTGCGGGGGTCCTGGGGTGTGTCGTGTGAAGTCACGAGCGCGATGCTAGAAGCTGCGGTGCGCTCCGGGCAGGGACTTGACCACGAAGGCCGACGGAGGTAACGCAACGAGCGCACGCACCGTAGGTGCTGATGTGCGGCTGGCACCGGCACGCACGCTGTCGACACGATCGCGGTAGATGTGGTCGCATACTGACTGGGGGTCTGCAATCATACGGAGACCCGCACTACGGGGTTTCCCGGCGACTCGGGGAGTGCCCACACAGGGGAGAAAGAGCGGAATGGGAAAGTTCATCTACGACGGCACCGTCAAGGTCGACTTCGACGATCGGACGTTGGCGCACTTGCAGGTCGTGATCGGGACGAAGCTGAGGCGGAACGAGGCGTTTCACTTCACCTGGAAGGACGATGCGAGCATTGGTGATGGCCGAACAACAGTGTGGGTCCACCCGCGGTGCTCGCTCGTCTACAAGTTCTACGGTGGACGTCGTCCGCAGCTGAACATGGCATGGGTGGAAGCCCTCGCGTTCACGGCGAACTCCCCGTCTGGCCTTTACGTCGTGCCTGAACCCAGGGAAGGCGACCCGGTGCCCGGAGGCAATAATGAAGCGCATTGACATCGTCTACGGCGGCGAGCTCTACAGCGTCGGTGGGCGAGAGTTCGACGACGTCCGTCAGGAGGTTCTCGACGGAATGTTGAGCGCTCCGCAGTGGCTCCGGGTCAACGACGGCGAGGGGATGCGTCGGGAGGCGTTCCTGCTCTTGACACCCGGCGTTCCTATCGCGCTCGTGCCGGTGCCCGAGGATGAGCGCGAGCTCACTGGAGCGGAGGATCTGGGCACGATCGACAACCGCTGATCGCAGCGGCACGAACCTTCTCGCTCGCGCGCTCAGTGCGCGGGGACAACTCCCTCAGGCTGGTCAGCCGGCTTGCGGATGATGAAGGCCCCGACGAGGATCGGCAGCGCAACGATCGCCGACACGAGGAACGCGCCGCGTGCCCCGGCCGCGGCTGCCTCGTTGGCCGGGAGTCCCGCTTCGACGGCAGAAGCCGCAATCGCGGACATCGTCGTGACCATGACAGCCACGCCCGCAGCGCCTGCGACCTGCTGCACGGTGCCGAGGACCGCCGATCCGTAGGAGTAGAACCGCGGCTGGAGCGAGGCGAGCGACGCCGTGAACAGTGGCGTGAACGAGAGCGCGAGACCCAGCGACAGCACGATCTGGGTGACGAGGATGACCCAGATGGAGGTGTCGGCGCCGTAGCTCGCGTACGCCCAGAGCGAGGCGACAGCGAGGATGGCGCCGGGAACCAGCAGTACGCGGGTGCCCGATGCGTCGTAGATGCGGCCCACGATCGGCCCGGCGAAGCCCATGGCGAGCGAACCCGGCAGCAGCAGGAGACCACTTTCCAGCGCCGTCGCACCCACAGCCTGGCTGAGGTAGAGCGGAAGTACCGTGATCGCCCCGAAGAACGCCATCGAGAGGACGCCCATCTGGGCAATAGACAGGGAGAAGTTCAGGGAACGGAACACGCGCAGGTCCATCAGCGCGTCATCCTTGCGCTGCAGCACGAGCTGACGCCACACGAACAGCGCGAGCGCGACGACGCCCACCGCAATCGCAATCACCAGGGTCATCGTGGACCCGGCTTCAGCTGCGGCGTCGGTCTGCGATCCGCCGTGACTTGCCGCGCCGCCGATCTGGCTCAGGCCATAGACGAGGCCACCGAATCCGAACGCCGACAGGATCACAGACAGCACATCGATCGGTGCGCGGGTGGTTTCGCCGAGATTGCGGATCCAGATCGCGCCGGCCACGAGAGCTGCGATTGCGATCGGCAGGACGATGCCGAAGATCCAGTGCCACCCCAGGGAATCGAGGATGAGTCCCGACAGGGACGGGCCGATCGCCGGAGCGAGCGCGATGACAATGCTGACCCGCCCCATCATGCGGCCACGCGCATGCGGCGGCACGATGGTCATGAGCGTCGTCATGAGCAGCGGCATCATGATCGCGGTGCCCGAGGCCTGGATGACGCGGGCGACGAGGAGGATCTCGAAGCCGGGCGCAATGAAAGCCACGGCTGTTCCGGTCGAGAAGAGCGTCATCGCTGCGAGGAAGACCTGCCGGGTCGTGAAGCGCTGCAGGAGGAAGCCGCTGATCGGGATGACCACCGCCATCGTGAGCATGAATGCCGTCGTCAGCCACTGGGCGGCGACCGCGGTGATGCCGAGATCCACGATGAGGTGAGGGATCGCGACGCCCATCGTGGTCTCGTTGAGGATCGCGACGAAAGCCGCAGACAGGAGGAGCCAGATGATCCGGCTCTCCTCGGGGCGCAGGTTCAGCCCCGGGACGGGCGTCGCGGAGTCGGGGCCTGCAGGGATGACCGGGATCGAGCCGGTCTGCGGGTTTACATTGGTCGCTGCCACGGGCGGGTCCTCACTATCAGGGCGCGTGTCGTCGGAGTCGAAAAGGGGAGGGGACGCCGAGAGCGGGCGCACGAGAGCCACGCGAGGTGGCGACGTTCACGATAACGGCGGGAACCGACATTCGATTCCCGCTGAGCGGAAGAAACTCGTCCTGGTCGGAGCCGGACTCAGTCGTCGAGCGTCTCTTCGTCCACCGACTTGTCCCGCTGCTCGGACCCGATCGCATTGGTCGGGTGCGGCGTGGGCTCCCGGTCGAGCAGGTCGGCCGGGGCGGGGGAGATCAGCTGCTCCTCGGGGATCGACTTCAGCTCGTCGATCTCCTTGCGAAGCGCGTCCAGGTCTTCGTGTCCAGTGCCGGCGCCGTCGTTCGCAGTCATGGTCACAGCCTACCGGTGTCACCGCCCGGGGTTATGCTCCAGGCGTGAGCTTCGACGGCCTGAATCCTGATGCCCTGGCCTTCTTCGATGAGTTGGCGGTCAACAACACCAAGGAGTGGTGGCAGAGCCAGAAGTCGCGCTTCGCCGAGAACGTCGCCGGTCCGTTCGAGGCCTTGGCTGAGGAACTCGAACCGGAGTTCGGCACTGTGAAGATCTTCCGCCCGTATCGTGACGTGCGCTTCAGCGCCGACAAGTCGCCCTACAAGCTCCAGATCGGCCTCGTCACTCGCGCTTCAGCCGCGCACTACCTGCAGCTGTCGGCATCCGGGCTGCTGATCGGCGGCGGGATGTACCAGCCCTCGCCCTCACAGCTGGCGGCGTTCCGGTCGCTTGTCGATGATGCCAGGACGGCGCCCGATCTCGAGGCCACCCTCGCCGAGGTTCGCGCTGGGGGCTTCGAGCCGATGCGCGACGACGAGCTGCGCACCGCGCCTCGGGGATTCTCTGTCGATCACCCGCGCATCGATCTGCTGCGGCTTCGCCACCTGGCCATTGGGCGAGAAGAGCAACCTGACGGCTGGATGTGGACGCCGGACGCTCTGGATGAGATCCGTGCGGCCTGGCACGTCGTGTCGGTGTGGTGCGACTGGTTGCACGCAAACATCGCGACAGACCCCGAGGCCCGCTGACGGTACCTCAGCTCAACCGGTCCTCGAGCCTCGCCTCGAAGGTATTCAGCGCTTTGCGATAGCGAGGGTCGGGGTGGCTGTCGGCGATCGTGCGCAAACGTGGCACGTCCATGTCACGGATGAGGCTGATGCGGGCGCGGAGCGCTTCCTCGTGGCCGGCTAGCACGTCGAGTCCTTCTGCCATCGCGTCGAGGCAATCGTGTAGCACGGCAAGCTCGGCCTCACGCTGGGTGATCGACGATCCGTCGGGCCGCATCCGCCACCGCACGACGCCGTCGGGGATCGTGTCGAAGGTGGATGCCGACACCAGCATCCGCTGCGCAACGACCTGATCCTCGTAGAGCCGACCCTCGGGAAAGCGGAGGTCATCCCACACCCGCGCCCGGCTCACCTTCGCCCACGCGACGATGCTGCCCGTCGCCGCCGGGTGCTCGTCCAGCGTCACCCGATGCCGCTCGGGTGCTGTTGCAGCGGCAACCCACGGCTGTATCGGCCCGTCGAGGTACGAGCCGTCGGGCTGGGGCCGCAGCCGTGTGTAGGCTCCGATGACGAAGTCACTTCCGGTGTGTTCCAGCGTGCCGATCATGCGCTCGAGCGCTGACGGTGTGAACTCGTCGTCAGCGTCAAGGAACCCCACGAAGGGCGTCGTGACAAGATCCAGTCCGGCGTTCCTCGCCGCCCCCAGTCCCCGCGCGCGGGGCAGCCTCAGGGCCCGGAACCGTTCATCGCGGACGGCTGCGCGCTCGAAGAGCTCACCGGTCTCATCGGCCGAGCCGTCATCGATGAGAATCGCACGCCAGTCGCCGCGGGTCTGGTTTCGAAGGGAATCGAGCGCTGCCGGCACGTACGGTGCGACATCCAGACCCGGAACGATGACGGTGATCGCCGGGTCGGTCATACCCCGGATCCTACGGCGGCAACAGCTGCCTCGATGGCCTCGACGATTGGCGCGACCGAGCCGGCGGCGTGGTGTCCGAGCGTGACGCGCACCGCGGTGCGGGCTTCGTCCGGTGCGACACCCAGAGCGAGCAGCACGTGCGAGGCCTCCTCGCTCCCGGCTGCGCAGGCCGAGCCGCTCGATGTGACCATTCCCCGCCGCTCGAGCTCGAGCAGCACGGTCTCGCCGTTCACCCCCGCGAACGTGAAACTCGCCGTCCCGGGAAGCCGGTACTCCGGATGCCCGGTGAGCCGCGCGATCGGCACCCGATCGAGCACTCCCGCGATCAGGTCGTCGCGCAGGGCAGCCACGCGCTCGGCAGCGTCGCTGCGCTCTGCATCCGCGAGTTCGAGTGCGCGCGCGAGGCCCACAGCTCCGGCGACGTTCTCGGTGCCGCTGCGCCGCTCCCGCTCCTGCCCCCCGCCGTGCAGCACGGGTTCCAGGGGGATGCGGGATCGGATGCCGAGCACACCGATGCCCTTGGGTGCACCGATCTTGTGGCCGGCGATCGAGAGCGCGTCGGCACCGAGGCCGGCCAGGGGCAGCCATCCGGCCGCCTGGACGGCATCCAGGTGTAGGGGCACGTGCCCGCCGACGGCAGTGAGCAGACCCGCGACATCCTGAACCGTGCCGATCTCATTGTTGGCGTAGCCGACGCTGACGATCGCGGTGTCGTCACGGATGGCCGCTGCCACGGCATCCGGATCAACCCGGCCGGTGGCGTCGACCGGCACGAGGGTCGCTTCGAATCCGTGGATGCGCGTCAGGTAGTCGACAGAGGCAAGCACCGACTCGTGCTCGATCGGGGTGGTCACCACGTGCCGGGCGCCCCGCCGCTGCTGCGCTGCTATCCCGACGCCCTTGATCGCGAGGTTGTTCGCCTCGGTTGCCCCCGACGTGAAGATCACGTCCGTGGTCCGCAGGCCGAGGACAGCGGCGACCCGCGCCCGGGCATCGGCCAGGGCGCGAGCTGCCTGCTCGCCGATGGTGTGGTGGCTCGACGGGTTGCCGTAGTGCGACGTGAGGTACGGGGTCATCGCCTCCAGCACCTCCCGACGCACCGGCGTGGTTGCGGCGTTGTCGAGGTAGCTGACGCTCACGACCCGCCGGTGCCCGACTCGATCTGGATGTCCAGGCCCAGGTCGATCGCGGGGGCCGAGTGCGTCAAGGCTCCGACCGAGACCACGTCGACACCGGTCGCAGCGATCGCCCCGACGGTGTCGAGGGAGACGCCGCCGGATGCCTCGACGACGGCCCGGCCCGCGATCAGCTCGACTCCCGCCCGAAGCTCGTCGAGCGAGAAGTTGTCGAGCATGATGATGTCGACCCCTGCCGCGAGCACCGCGGGAATCTGATCGACACGGTCGACCTCCACCTCGACGCGCATGGTGTGGGGAACGCTTGTGATCCCCGCGCGGAGAGCCTCCGTGGGGGACACTCCCGAAGCTGCCAGGACAGCGAGGTGATTGTCTTTGACCATCACGGCGTCCGAGAGGGAATGCCGATGATTGTGGCCTCCGCCGCTACGCACCGCGTGGCGCTCGAACGCGCGCAGCCCCGGGGTCGTCTTGCGGGTGTCGGCAATCCGTGCGCCGGTTCCCGCGACCGCCTCGACATAGTGCGAGGTAGAGGTGGCGATTCCCGACATCCGCTGGGCGAAGTTGAGTCCGACGCGCTCGGCGGTGAGAACGCCGCGGGCGGGACCCTCGACGGTGGCGAGCACGTCGCCTGCCGAGAACGTCTCACCGTCGGCTCGGTGCACAGTCACGGCTATTGCGGCATCCGTCAGCGCGAAAGCTGCGGCGAACACCTCTCCGCCGCTGAAGGTTCCGTCCTCCCTCGCGACGAGCTCGGCGCGGGCGCGGGCGGATGCCGGGACGAAGGCCTCCGCTGTCACGTCGCCCCACGGTGCGTCTTCGGCGAGGGCCGCAGCTACCACCCGGTCGATCTCGGCGCGGGTCAGCATCAGCGCACCGCCGCCAGCTCGGCGTCGCGGCGGAAGTGGGCACCGGCCGAAGACTTCCGAGCACGCGCAGCCGCCGCGACCTGCTCGGCGACAAGCAACAGATTCTCGTCTTCGTACTCGCGCTCGGTCCGCGGAGAGCGCTCCTGCGCTCGCCAGGTGTCGATGACGCTGGCGGCGCGGGCGAGCCCCTCCTCGTCTCGCACCAGCGACGCGTTCTCCCACATGAGGTCCTGAAGCGCGGCGCGCGAGAAGGCCGGCGAGGGGACCGCCAGACTTCCGGTCACGCCCACGGACGGAGCGGGGTTGATGTCGTCGCGTGCTTGCGCGGGCCATAGGCCGGATGCGACATCCGTCGCGATAGCATCCCCGGCGCGGGCGCCGAAGACCGCTCCCTCCAGGAGCGAGTTCGATGCGAGACGGTTCGCCCCGTGGACGCCGGTGCGGGCGGCCTCGCCGACGGCGTAGAGCCCGGGACGCGAGGAGCGCCCCTCGAGGTCGGTGACGATGCCACCCATGAGGTAGTGGGCGGCAGGCGTCACCGGCACGGGAACGCGTGCCCAATCGAGGCCCCGCTCACGCATCGCGGCGTCGATCGTTGGGAAGCGTTTCCTCAGCCACGCGGCGCGGGCATCGGCATCCGTCGCGGGGATGGCCGTGGCATCCAGCAGCACGGGGCGTCCGTCCTGCTGCCTCATGACCCGGGCTATCGCGCGGGCGACGACATCCCGCGGCGCGAGCTCACCGTCGGGATGGTCGTCGAACACGAAGCGGTGACCGTCCTCATCGATGAGCGTTGCGCCTTCGCCGCGCACCGCCTCGGAGACGAGGAACGCGTCGCCGGCCGCGAGGACTGTCGGGTGGAACTGCACGAACTCGAGGTCAGCGACAGCGGCTCCCGCCCGAATCGCCGCAGCGATCCCGTCACCGGTCGCTACCGCGGGGTTCGTCGAGTGCGCGAACAGCTCGCCGATGCCCCCCGTTGCCAGAACGACGGCATCGGCGCGCAGCTCGTCGGGCGTCCCCGCGTTTCCGTCACGGGCGTCGCGCAGAATCCGGATGCCGCGCACCCGACCCTCCTCGACGATGAGGTCGACCAGGAACGCGTGCTCGATGACCGTCGCCGCCGTTGCGCGCACGGCGGTGACCAGAGCGCGCTCGATTTCAGTTCCGGTCGCATCGCCTCCCGAGTGCAGGATGCGGGGGTAGGAGTGCGCGGCCTCGAGACCCTTGCGGAACTCACCGTGCTCGTCGCGATCGAACGCGACGCCGAGCGCGACAAGCTCACGGATCCGCTCCGGTCCCTCGGTCGCAAGTACTCGCACCGCTGCCTCATCACCGAGTCCGGCGCCGGCGACCAGGGTGTCGCGGATGTGGTCTTCGACCCGGTCGTCGGGGAACATGACTCCGGCAATCCCGCCCTGCGCGTAGCGCGTGTTGGCGTGCTCCAGCACGTTTTTGGTCACCACCGTTACGAGGCATCCGCCGGCTGCGGCGTGCAGGGCAACGGTGAGGCCCGCAATCCCGCTGCCAACGACGATCACGCGCGGTGCGGATGTCATGACGCCTGCTCCCAGGCTGCAGCGGGGGCTGCCGGGGGCTTAGCTGCCAGCATCCGCTCGAGAGCGACGCGGGCTGGGTCGGCTACGTTGGCCGGAACCGTGATGCGGTTGACGACCTCGCCGGCAACGAGCGACTCCAGCACCCACGCGAGGTAGCCAGGGTGGATGCGATACATCGTCGAGCATGGGCAGACGACGGGATCGAGGCAGAAGATCTCGTGCTGTGGATGCTCGGCCGCGAGGCGCTGCACCAGGTTCACTTCCGTGCCGATAGCGAACGTCGTCGGCTCGGTCGCGGCCTCGATCGCCTTACGGATGTAGTCGGTCGAGCCGGCTTCGTCAGCTGCGTCGACAACCTCCATGGGGCACTCGGGGTGCACGATGACACGGACGCCGGGGTGCTCAGCGCGGGCCTTGTCGATCTGAGCGACCGAGAAGCGGCGGTGCACCGAGCAGAATCCGTGCCACAGGATGACGCGCGCGGCATCCAGAGTCGTGTCGTCGTTGCCGCCCAGGGGCTTGCGGGGGTTCCACATCGGCATCTGCTCGAGCGGCACGCCCATGGCCTTCGCGGTGTTGCGGCCGAGATGCTGGTCGGGGAAGAACAGCACGCGCCGGCCCCGCTCGAAGGCCCACTCCAGCACGGTCCGCGCGTTCGAGGAGGTGCACACGATTCCGTGGTGGCGGCCCACGAACCCCTTGATCGCCGCCGAGGAGTTCATGTAGGTCACCGGGATCACCGGCAGCAGGCCCTCGACATCCGGGGTATCGAGGTCGCCGTAGATGTCGGCGAGCTCCTCCCACGCCTGCTCGACCTCGTCGATCGAAGCCATGTCGGCCATCGAGCATCCGGCCGAGAGGTTGGGCAGGATGACCGCCTGATCGGGTCCGGAGAGCAGGTCTGCGGTCTCAGCCATGAAGTGCACGCCGCAGAACACGATGGCCTCGGCATCCGTGCGTGCTTTCGCGGCGTTGGCGAGTTGGAACGAGTCGCCCACGTAGTCGGCGTGCCGCACGACCTCTTCGCGCTGGTAGAAGTGTCCGAGCACGACGACGCGGTCGCCGAGGGTCTTCTTCGCCGCGATGATCCGGGCGTCCAGCTCGTCTTCTGTGGCCTCGCGGTACTCCCGCGGGAGCTCGCCCTGACGCGGTGCACCGGTCGGGATGACATCGCCCTCGGATGCTCCAGGCCCGTAGCCCGGCACCGTGTCGAAGCTCCACGGTGCCGTCGCCAGGTCGGTGTTGCAGGTCTCGCCCTGCAGCGACCCCGAGACGATGCCGTGGATCTCGTGGTCGACCGACGGATCGATGGGGCGCGGGGCGAGGGCGATGTTGACAGCTGTCATGAGGTGCTCGATTCGGGCGAGGAGGTGCGGATGCCGCCCGGCCGCGCGGCGCTCAGCGGGCCCCGGTCGGCGAGTTCGACATCCTGGTTGTAGCGGTAGAGGCGGGCGGGACGATGGCTGCCGGTGCGGAACCGGTCGGTGGGGATGAGGTTTCCGGAGTTCTCGACCTGGCGTCGGAAGTTCGCGGGATCGAGTCGCCGATCCAGGATCGCCTCGTAGACCTCGCGAAGGTCGGCCAGTGTGAACAGGTCCGAGAGCAGGCCGTGCGCGATGCGGCTGTAGCCGACCTTGTTGCGCAGGCGCCACAGGGCGTACGACACGATCTCGTTGTGATCGAAGGCGAGAGTGCCCGGCGCGTTCGCGTCGAACCAGGCGACGTTCTCGGGAGCATCGCCCGCTGCCTCGTGGGCGGCGCGCTGGGTGTCAACGTCGTCGGCGCGCAGGAGTGCCCAGTAGACGATCGACACGACGCGGGTGGGGGAGCGGTCGACGGCCCCGAACGCGTACAGCTGCTCCAGATAGCTCGGCGTCAGACCCGTCGTTTCGGAGAGGGTGCGGGAGGCCGCGGCATCCAGGCCTTCGCCTGCGTCGAGCCACCCACCGGGCAGTGCCCACAGGCACTCATAGGGTTCGCGGGTTCGACGCACGAGCGGCATCATGAGGCGCCCCGACCCGTCTCCGGGGTCGCGGCGGACCGTGAAAATTACGGTCGACACCGCGACGCGGATGGCATCGGTGGATGCTGCGCGCGGCGTGTCGGGAGCGAGGATGGTTTGTGTCATGGTGACTCTAACTACGGAGTCGATCGTAGAGTCACCATGACCAGAACCGCAACTCGGGCGGGCTGGAAGAAAACCCCCAGGTTGGTCGGCGGATCGGTCGACAGACTGGATCTGTGGTCCTCGGCATCCTCACCGACGTTCTCGTCGTGATCCTGCTGCTCGGCGCGCTCGCGTGGGGAATCGGGAGCGGCGTGCTGGCGATCCTCGGCTCGGCGGTAGGCCTTGCCGTCGGCGGTGTGGCGGTCTGGTGGCTCTTGCCGGTCGTCGCGCCGCTGCTGCCCGAATCGGACTGGCGCGGGCCGGTGCTCATCGCCGGGGTCGTGGTGCTGCTCGTCGGCGGTGCGATAGCTGGGGGCGCGGTCGGCAGTGCCCTCAGGCGCGGAGCCGAAAAACTGCGCCTTCACGTGATCGACCGTCTGCTGGGCGGGGTCGTCGCTGTCGTCGCCACCGCCCTGTCGCTCTCGCTGGTCGCCCAGAGCGCCGCTATCTCAGGTGTGCCGCTGGTCACTGCCGCGACCTCGTCCTCCCGCGTCCTCGCCACGATCGATGCGCTGACGCCGCCACCGGTGAGCGCTGCCCTCGCGCAGCTGCGGCAGACGGTCTTCGTGGACGCCCTGCCCCGGATGGGGACGCTGCTGGATCTTCCCGCCGCGGCACCGACAGCCCCGCCGGTGGCGCTGGATGACCCCGCCCTGAGCGCAGCCGCCCAGTCGGTGGCTCGCATCTCGGGAACCGCATTCTCATGCTCGCGGGGCATGACCGGATCGGGTTTCGTCATCGCCGATGACCGCGTCATCACCAACGCGCACGTCGTGGCCGGGATGGAGCAGATCGTCGTCGAGCTGCCGGGGCGCATCGCGCAGGCGGGCCGCGTCGTCTGGTTCGACCCCAACCAGGATCTCGCCGTCATCGCCGTGGAGACCGAGGATGTTGCGGTACTGCCCGTCGTCGCACCGCTGCGTGCGGGCGATACCGCGGCGGTTGCCGGCTATCCCTATGGCGGCCCGTTCACGCTGGGGCAGGCGTCAGTGCGGTCGGTGGGAACCGCGCAGGTCCCCGACATCTACGACACCGCGACCGTGAGCCGCGAGATCTACGCGCTCGATGCCCGCGTTGCACCGGGGAACTCCGGGGGTCCCGTGCTGACCGCAGGCGGGGAGGCGGCCGGTGTCGTGTTCGCCCGGGCCGATGACGGAACGGATGTCGGGTACGCGGTGACCTCGGATGTGCTCGCCCCGTTGGCTGCGCAAGCTCCCGCTCTGGCCGAGCCGGTCTCGACGGGTTCCTGCACGCCCTGAGGCGCGCCGGCTGGCGGGACCCGGGCGCTGGGATATGCTGGCCGCGCAACTGAAGATCCGGCCACATGACGGGTGCGGGAGAGCCCCGGGTCACACCGGGCACCGAAGGAGCAAGCCTCCCCGCCAATCTCTCAGGTCCGCGTACCGCGCACGTCCGGCCACTCTGGAAAGCGTCATCACCCATGCATCGGGTGGCGGCCGCCGACGGTGAAAGCACAGCATCCGGTTCACTCGGATGCCGCGCGAAACTCTCAGGCCACAGACAGAGGGGGAGTTCACGGGCGCCGAAGGGCGTCCCCCGTCCGACGACCGGGAGAACTCATGTCACACCCCGCACCACCAGATACCGCACAGGCGGCCGCTGAACCGAAACGCTCGCCGCTCCACGATCGACACGTCGCGCTCGGGGCCGCGTTCACAGACTTCGGCGGCTGGCAGATGCCGGTGCGCTACGCATCCGACCTCGCCGAGCACCACGCGGTGCGGCAGGCAGCCGGCCTGTTCGACATCTCACACATGGCCGAGTTCCTGGTCACGGGAGAGCACAGCGGCGCGTTCCTCGACTACGCGCTCTCGGGCGATCACTCGGGCATGCGGGTCGGCAAGGCGAAGTACTCGCTCGTGCTGACCGAAAACGGCGGCATCATCGACGACGTCATCGTCTACCGCATCGCCGACGACCGGTATCTCGTCATCGCCAACGCCGGCAACCGGGATGCCGTTGCCGACGCGTTCGCGCTCCGCGCCGCGCGGGCGCCGGTTGCGGCATCCTTCCTCGCGGAGCCGAGGATCGACCGCGGCGTCACGTCGTTCGCGGTCATCCCGGGCGTCTCCGATACGGCACAGATCGAGGACGTGACCGACCAGTTCGCGCTCGTTGCCGTGCAGGGCCCCGCGGCGCAGGAGATCGTGACGGCAACATCCGGCATCGAAGGCGTTTCGCCCGCGCTCGCGGACCTTGGCTATTACGCCTGGGCTGCCGGATCCTTCGCTGGCGCGCCGCTTTTCATCGCCCGCACCGGCTACACCGGTGAGGACGGTTTCGAACTGCTCGTGCCCCATCGCGCAGCGGGAGCCCTCTGGGACGCCCTGCTGGCCGCGGGAGCGCCGCGCGGCCTCGTACCCGCGGGCCTCGCGGCCCGCGACACCCTGCGGCTCGAAGCCGGCATGCCGCTCTACGGCCACGAGCTCTCGCTCGAGACGGCTCCCGCCCAGGCGGGGCTTGCGCGCAGCGTCGCCGACGGCAAGCCGGATTTCGTGGGGAAGCGGGCTCCACAGGCCTCGGATGCCGACAGCCGCGTGCTCGTCGGACTCGTGTCTGAGGGCCGCCGCGCCGGACGTGCCGGCTACACCGTCGTTGCTCCGTCGGTCGACGGTGCCCCCGTCGTCGGTGAGATCACCTCCGGCGCGCTGAGCCCAACCCTCGGGCATCCGATCGCTCTGGCGTTTGTCGATCCCACTGTTTCCGCGCCCGGCACCGAACTGGCGATCGACGTGCGCGGCACCCTCATTCCTGCATCCGTAACGACCCTGCCCTTTTACCGGAGGACGACATGACCGACCTGACGACCCTGAAGTACACCGCCGAGCACGAGTGGCTGCGCCTGGAGGGCGATGAAGCCGTGATCGGGATCACCGATTACGCCGCCGACAAGCTCGGTGATGTCGTCTTCCTCGAGCTGCCGGGCGTCGGCGACGGCGTGTCAGCCGGCCAGGTCTGCGGCGAGATCGAGTCGACCAAGTCGGTCGGTGAGCTGTTCGCGCCCGTTGACGGTGAGGTCCTCGCCGTCAACCATGAGGCAGTTGATGACCCGTCTGTCGTGAACTCCGACCCGTTCGGTGCGGGCTGGCTCATGAAGCTCAAAGTCACGCCCGCCGACATCGATGCGCTCTTGGACCGTGACGCCTACGTCGCCCTGACCGGCGGCGCTGCATGATCGTCGGATCCTTCGCCGAGCGTCACATCGGAACCGACGCCGCTGCCCAGCGCACCATGCTCGATGCGCTCGGCTACGAGAGCGTCGATGCGCTCGTCGAGGCGGCGGTTCCGGCATCCATTCACGCTGCTCCGCGGGACGGATCGCGCATTCCGCACGCCGCGACCGAGGCGGAGGCGCTCGGGGAGCTGCGGGCGCTCGCCTCGCGCAACCGCGTCTCGCGCTCGCTAATCGGGCTCGGGTACTACGACACAGTCACTCCCGCCGTCATCGCGCGGAATGTCTTCGAGAACCCCTCGTGGTACACCGCCTACACGCCATACCAGCCCGAGATCTCGCAGGGCAGACTCGAGGCGCTGATCACCTTCCAGACGATGGTGACCGATCTCACGGGTATGGCGACCGCTGGCGCCTCGATGCTGGATGAGTCGACAGCCGTGGTCGAAGGGATGCTGCTCGCCCGCCGCGCGTCGAAGAGCGCCTCGAGTGTGTTCCTCGTCGACGCTGATGCGCTCCCGCAGACGATCGCGCTGCTGCGGCACCGGGCCGAAGCTCTCGGGATAGACATCCGGGTCGTGTCCTTCGATGAGCCCGAGGTGCTTCCCGAGGCCTTCGGCGGATTCATCCAGTACCCCGGCGCATCGGGCCGGGTGGGAGATCCGAGCGAGGCGATTGCGGCGATCCACGCTCATGGCGGGCTTGCCGTGGTGGCCGCCGACCTGCTCGCTCTGACGCTGCTGCGCTCGCCCGGCTCGCTCGGCGCCGATGTGGCAGTCGGGACGACGCAGCGCTTCGGGGTGCCGATGGGCTTCGGCGGACCCCACGCCGGATACCTCGCGGTGTGCGCGGGACTCGAACGGCAGCTGCCGGGGCGCCTGGTCGGCGTATCGGTGGATGCCGACGGTCGCCCCGCGTACCGGCTGTCGCTGCAGACGCGCGAGCAGCACATCCGTCGTGAGAAGGCGACGTCCAACATCTGCACCGCGCAGGTGTTGTTGGCCGTCATGGCGGCGATGTATGCCGTGTATCACGGTCCGGAGGGACTGAAGCGGATCGCTCAGGGCGTGCACGCGAAGACCGCCCTGGTCGCCGGATCGCTGCGCGCGCGCGGCGTCGAGGTGCTGACGGAGCACTTCTTCGACACGATCCACGCGCGGGTCGCGGATGCCGATGCCGTCGTCTCGGCCGCGGCGGGGCTCGGCATCCTGCTGCGACGCGTGGATGAGACCACGGTCGGGATTTCGCTCGACGAGGTGAGCGCTGCCGATCCGTCGATCGAGGCGGATCTGCTCGCGGCGTTCGGCGCTGCGGGCGAGATCCGCGCGGTGGAGACACCGGCGGAATCTCCCGAGGGTTCAGCTTTCACTGCGCTGGCCGCAGTGCGCATGTACCCCGACGGGCTGCGGCGCACGGACGCCTACCTCGCCCACGAGGTCTTCCACGCGCACCGGTCCGAGACCGCCATGATGCGGTACCTCAAGACGCTCGCCGACCGCGACTACGCGCTCGATCGCGGCATGATCCCGCTGGGCTCGTGCACGATGAAGCTCAATGCCGCTACCGAGCTGGCGGCGGTCTCGTGGCCCGAGTTCGCGCGGATGCATCCGTTCGCTCCGGCATCCGACGTCGAGGGCTATCTCGAGCTGATCGATCAGCTTGAGACGTGGCTGGCCGAGGTGACCGGCTACGACGCCGTCTCGGTGCAGCCGAATGCCGGATCTCAGGGCGAGCTCGCGGGCCTGCTCGCGATTCGCGGGTACCACCGCTCGCGGGGCGACGAGCAGCGCACCGTGTGCCTCATTCCGTCATCCGCGCACGGCACGAACGCGGCATCCGCTGTGCTCGCCGGGATGCGGGTCGTGGTCGTCGCCTGCGATGAGGCCGGAAATGTCGATCTCGGCGATCTGCAGGCGAAGATCGCCGAGCACGCCGAGACGCTCGCTGCGCTCATGATCACGTATCCCTCAACGCATGGCGTGTACGAGCACGAGGTGCTGGCGATCACCGCGGCGGTGCACGAGGCAGGCGGCCAGGTGTACGTCGACGGCGCGAACCTCAACGCGCTCGTCGGGTACGCGCGCCTCGGTGATCTCGGTGGCGACGTGTCGCACCTGAACCTGCACAAGACCTTCGCGATCCCGCACGGTGGTGGCGGGCCGGGAGTCGGCCCGGTGGCCGCGAAGGCGCACCTCGCGCCGTTCCTGCCCTCGCATCCGATGGCGCAGCGGGATCGGCATCCGTCGCTGGCGGATGCCGAGGGCGCGGTGTTTGCCGGGGGTCCGGTCTCGGGTGCGCCGTATGGGTCGGCATCCATCCTGCCGATCTCGTGGGCGTACGTGCGGATGATGGGCGCCGAGGGCCTCCGTCAGGCGACCGGCAGCGCGGTCTTGGCGGCGAACTACATCGCGGCCCGCCTGCGCGAGCACTACCCGGTGCTCTACGCGGGAGAGAACGGGCTCGTCGCGCACGAGTGCATCCTTGACCTGCGCCCCCTGCGGGAGGCGACCGGGATCACGGTGGATGACGTGGCCAAGCGCCTCATTGACTACGGATTCCACGCGCCGACGATGTCGTTCCCCGTTGCGGGCACGCTCATGGTCGAGCCGACCGAGTCTGAGGATCTCGGTGAGCTCGAGCGGTTCATCGAGGCGATGATCGCGATCAAGGCCGAGGCTGACGCGGTGGCCGCAGGGGAGTGGCCCGCGGGAGACAATCCGCTGGTGAATGCGCCGCATACAGCCGAGGCCATCGCGGTCGGCGACTGGCCGCATCCGTATTCGCGCGAGCGGGCGGTGTATCCGGTTCGTTCCCTGGTGCGCTCGAAGTACTGGCCCCCGGTGCGCCGCATCGACCAGGCCTACGGCGACCGCAACCTCGTCTGCGCCTGCCCGCCCCCCGAGTCCTTCGCCTAGCTGTGATGTCCAGGCAGGTTGTTGAGTCTGCTGAAGGGTGCGGCTCCGATTGCGGAGTGGCGTCTGTGCTGATTGTAGAAGTGCAGCCAGCCGGGG